>JBBSPX010000033.1:0-20156 GCA_038258395.1 Gemmatimonadales bacterium
CGGGCCGTGCTGAGCGGAACCGCTCCATGCTGATCCACGACAGGTTGGACACTGCTCCGCGTGGGGCCCACAATCATGCCATCCGTGACGAAGGCAAGGCTGGACTTGGCCTCCCGCAGATCATTCTCCACCGAGTCAAACGGGAGGGTGCGCAAGATGGCGACCAGCCTGCGCTCCACTTCCTTCTCGAATTCGGGCGACGATTGGTTCGCGACCGCGCGACGCGCCCCAATCAGGGCCTCCGACTCGATGCCCGACACGAGGCGCGTGCTCGCCCTGGTCGCCAACGCGCGACGCTCTTGGATCAAGCGCAATGCCTCCTCATCCCGTCGATCGAGGATGGCAATGTTCAGCAACGTCCCCTTGAGGGACCGGATGAGCCCGGAGTCGGCGATCTCATAGTTCGCCAGCACCGATCCGATGTCACGTCCGACTGCGGCACGAAGCGCGCGTGCTGGTGCCGCCGTATCGGCTCGGATGAACGCCTCGACGTTGCCGGTCAGCGGATAGGAGAACGCCGGCAGTTCGGCAACCCGCGTGATGCGCGGCTTGGCGGTAGTTTGGGCAGGCGCAACGGTGCTGAACCCGTACAGCGTGGACAGGGCGAGCACGGCTGCAGCCAGGCGGTATGATGTCCGATCCATGAAACGGCCTCCGGTCCACAAAGAGTGACAGTGAGGCGGAACCCCACGGAAAGAGGGCGGCAGATGCCGCCCTCCATCCCGCAGATGTACCGCGACATCACCTACATGCAGAACTGTCCCCGGCTCTTGGGGCCGTCCGCCGAGTACGGCGCCGGCTTCCGCGGCAAGATCTCGTCGCGCTGGGCCGCCTGCCACGCAAACGCTGCCAGCACGGCCGAGTTGAACATCAAGTCATCGGGCTGCAATCGCTCGTACACATCCTGGTTGGTGTGGTGCGTCCGCTGGCCGTAGTCCAGCCCGTCTTGCACGAACTGGAAGGCCGGTAGTCCCAGGTTGTCGAAGGCGATGTGATCGGTGGAACCGGTGTTGTTGATAGTGGTCATGTTCATCCCGATCGCCTTGAACGGACCCATCCACGCGTCGAAGATCGGTGCCACCGCCGCGTTCCCCTGATTGTAGACGCCACGGATCTTGCCGCTGCCATTGTCGAGATTGAAGTACGCGGCGAGCCGGCCCTGCTCGGCGGTCGGGTGGAAGGAGGTCGAGTCGGCATACCCGAAGTGTTGACGCGTATAGGCGCACGACCCGTACAGTCCCTGTTCCTCGCCGGTCCACAACCCGATGCGAATGGTCCGCCGCGGATGCAGGTCGAGCGCCTTCAGGATCCGCATCGCCTCGAGCATCACGCCGGCACCCGCCCCGTTGTCCGTGGCGCCGGTCCCGCCGTGCCACGAATCGAAGTGGCCGCCGATCATCACGACCTCGTCCTTCAATTTGGGATCGGTACCGGGGATGTCACCAATGATGTTAAACGAGGTAGAATCCGCCGGGAAGAAGTGGTTGGCCATCTCGAGCTCGAGCACGACAGGAATGTTGCGTTCCAGCATGCGCGCCACCCGACCATAGCTTTCGGTCGCCACGTGCACGAATGGGAGCTGCGGCGCGCCCTTCAGGCGCGAGGCGCCGTTATCGGTGGCGATATCGCCGCCGACACTGTTGCTGCGGCCAGTGCCGCCCATCAGGATCGCGGCGGCACCCTGTTGCTGCAACCAGCGGAGCGCCGTGCTGTCGCCATTGACGTTGAACCCGCGAGCGAACCCCCGCCCACCTCGCCCGGCGGCCTGAGCTGCGGCCGCTTCCTGCTGGCAGACTGCGGAGATCACCGGCGCAGTTGCGCCACCATTCGGCGCCCCGCCCCGACGGCCGCCGGGTGCGGCGCTGGGATCGGGCGGCGTCGCGAGTGCGGCCAATTCTTCATCGGAGCGGCGCGACGCGTAGGCGGTGAACTCCGTCACCGGTGTGGCGACGGGTGCGGTGAACATCAGGAACGCGTTCTTGAGCTTCCCGGTGTACTGCTGCTTCAATTCGGCAAAGCAGCCGACCTCGACCCGGAGTGCCGGACCGGTGACTCGTCCATTGGTCCCGGCCGACCATGCCCGCGGAACCGCCTCGAGGAGGAACGGATTCGGCGAGACCGCCTGAAGAGAGAACCGCGCGGTCTGCCAACCGATGCCGAGTGGAGTGCTCCACGGCTCCAGATGCGCGTCGGCCACGCCCCACTTCTTGAGTTCCATGACGGACCAGTCGGCGGCCTTCCGGGCATTCGGCGACCAGGTCAGCCGCGGGCCGTACACGTCGGTGAGCCAGCTCATGATGTCCATGACCTGTGAGTGGTCCATCGCCTCGGTCTTGATCCGTTCGATGGTGGCGACGTCGACCTTCTCCTGTGCGGCGAGCGGGGCGACTGAAGCTGCCGCGACCAGCGCGAGGAGTGAGGTCCAGGTGGCGCGGATGAGGATGCGCATGGGGCAGAACTCCGGGACGTGGTTCGGGGATCAGGCGGGGGAGGAAGCGTGCAGACTAAGGATGATAGATAACACAAATTCAGAATCCGATGACGGCGGGGCCCGGCGAGAGCGACCGGCGCGGATCAGGGGATCCGAATCCGCGCCCGCGGCCAAACCGCGGCGAGGCACATCCAGAGCGCGAGAGGAGCCATCCCCATGAAGAGCCACGTGAACTGTTGATTGTGTGTCAGCACCACGATCGGAGCCGATGCCGCGTCCATGATCCCCCCAACGATGCCCAAGAGCGCGATACTCGCGCCGCCCACCATCCGCCCACGTGCCCCGACAAACGCCAGGGCCGCCATCGATAATCCGAAGATCGGATAGGTGAGGGCCGCAAGGGTGAGATGGGCTGTGAGCACCGGCGTCGCGGTACCTGCCAACAACGCTTCTCGATCGAACAGAGCGAGGAGGTGGAACGTCATCTCCACGACACCGAGGATGCTTGCCACAAATGCGACCTGCACCACGCGTCGAAGGGTGAGTGACAGATCGGCGCGGCGCTTGATGCCGAGCAGAGCGAAGACCAGTGCGAGTTCGCCCGCGAGCATCAACCCGTGTGAGAGTGGCCAATGCGGGTCGGCGAGCATGTTGGCAGTCGAGGCTTCGAACGACAGGGCCGGATTCGATTTGGGGTGGAGTGGGCCGCCGATCACGAGGAATACGCCTGCCAGTCCAAGCAACGACCTCCAGAGCCTTTCAATCGTCATGGCACCCTCCTTACAGCTTGGTCGTGAACCCGCGTCCATCATTACCAACGGCTGCGCGTCTGTTGGATCTGTGTCGGCGACGAGCCACTGCGCACCCGCGACGGCAAAGATCGAATCCAGAAGATGCTTGTACACGACGAGTGGCGGCAGGCCGACCCTTGGATACCTCAGTCCGGTGCAGCCCGAACAGCAGGTGCAGGTCACGTCGTCATGGATGCATGAAACCCGGGTCAGCTCAGTCGCGAGTGATAGACCTCGTCACACCGCGGGCACACCAAGCAACCAGCGTGACAACCAGATCCAGGGTGCACTGCGATATGCGAACAGTTCCAGCATGTGCACGGCGACCATGACGCTCCCGGCCCAGAGGTAGACGGGGTGCACCCGCTTCATCGTCAACCAATCACGGGCGATCACCAGCAACAGCAACGAATCGGCGATCAGCGACCAGGTGACGATTGGATGCGGCACCGCCGGAAAGATGTGTCGGAACCTGAACCATGCCGGGCCGAGCGCGGAGATGGTCGCGAGGATCAGGAAGCGCTTGTGGCTCTCCTTGTCGCGGCGGGAATAGATCGCTGCCGCGACCAGTGAGCCGAACAGAAGCATCTCGATGAGGATGTTGACGAACTGGCCGAGCACCGCTTCATCGCTGCTGCCCGCGAGATCGCGGCGGGTGGCATAGAGTCCGACCAGGACACCCGAGGCAACAAGCGCGGTGGCCAGCGCGGCGCCGACCCAGCCGAGCTGACGATGGGTGAGGATGCGGCGCCGCTGGACCAGCGAAATCTGGACGATCAGGAAGAGCAGCCAGCCGAAGACGAGCGCGGCGTGGATGTGAATGATCGTCGGCGCGCGGAAGGTGCCGTGCGCGAGCGGAATGAAGAAAGTTGTCGAGAAGCCGGTGATGGCGATGGCCAGGAAGCCGACCGACAGGTAGAGATAGAATTTGCTGCGTGACTTGGCTTGTGCGGTCATGCCCGCCTCGAATCGATGCCTTCCCGGTGAACCGCACTCACCCCGCGCGCTGCACGATGTACTGCTCGATCTTGCCGTCGGGTCGCGTCATCGTGGTGAGGTTCATCATCACGCCACCGGCACGAATCCGGTACCCGCGGACCAGCAGTCCGCCCCGGAGTTGGCCGCTGCCGTTGCCGGTGAAGCGATCCGGCGAGCCGAGGGCGCCGAGCGAGGCACCGTAGTCCTGGACCACCTGGGCGCTGAAGTAGGCATTGGCATTGTCGGTGAAGAGCGAGCGGTCGATCGTTCCGCGTGCCAAGCCATCGTACACCATCCGCGCTTGATGCTGTGCCACGATATCGACGCTGTCGGCACTGGCGAAGAGGATGTTCGCGACCCGCCGAGCGATCTGATCGATCGCGCCACCACCGCCGGGATAGATGTTGGTGAAGACCACGATCGCCGCGCCATCATCGGGATAGACGACATTGGTGGTGGTATACCCCGAGACGGCACCGCCGTGCGAGAGCACCCGCCGGCTGCCGTCCATCCCCACATCGATCCCCAAGCCGTAGTCGCTCGAGGCACCGTTGCTGAGCAGGACAGCGGTCTGCTGGGCATGGTACGAGGTCGGCTTCAGGATCTTTTGCTTGATCATGCCGACGTCCCATGTGGCGAGGTCGTGTGAGGTCATGGCCAGCTGCCCTGCTGCGAAGAGCCAGTGCAGGGCCTCCTTCGGCGCCGCCCGAAGTGGCCCAAGGCCGTTCCGGAGGAACGGGCCGGCATCGCTCTCCGTGAGCGGTCCGGCATCGAAGTCGGCGACCGACGTCATGCCGAGCTTGGTGAAGATCCGTTGGCGCACGAAATCCAGGAACGGCATTCCCGCGACCCGTTCGACGATCGCGCCGGCGATGACGTAGTTGGTGTTGCTGTACTGCCAGGTGCTTCCCGGTGTGAAATCGAGCGGCTGCGACGCCCAGCGCGCCATGATCGCGTCGGGCGTGGTCGGCGACTGCATGGCCGTGTAGACATAGTCCTGCGGCCAGTAGTCCTGATACCCGGATGTCATCGAGAGCAACTGGCGAACGGTGATCTCGTTCGCCCGAGTGAGCTTCGGGAACCAGCGCGCCACCTTGTCGTCGAGCGAGAGTTTCCCCTCCTCCGCCAGCAAGAGGATCGCGGTCGCCGTGAACTGCTTGCTCACCGAGCCGATGGCGTAGCGCATCGCAGGCGTCGCCGGGGTGCCGGTGCGCCCCTGACCGTACGCCTGCTCATAGACGATCTGCCCGCCGCGTACCACCGCGACCGAGGCGCTCGGCGCCCCGGTTCCGGCGAGGACGGCGATTGCCGCACTGTCGATCTGGGCGCGTTCGCTCGCGGTGAGCTGCTGCGCACCCACTGCTGGTGCGATCGCCAGGAGGAGTGCCAGCGGTGCCAGCAGGCGAGTGTTGAGTGAAAGCTTCATCGGCGTCATCCTGGTCAGTGTGCGGTGCCAGCCTCCTGCCCAGTCAATTTAGCCCATTCCGGGGCGACGGCCCCCCCAGGGCGCCCGGCCATCTCGACCAATGATCCCTCCTGCCGCACGAATCTCGTATTGGGGAAGGGAACCCCTTCTTCCACCAGCAGGAGACATCGCATGTACGGCATCCTCCGCGGGACCTACCTGGCGACTGGCCTTGTCGCCCTGGCCACCCTCACCCCTTGCCCGCGACCGCTCAGTGCCCAAGGTTGCGAGCCGATCCGCTTCACCACCCCGATCGACCTGGGTGGCGGTGGGCAAGCCTACCAGGGGCATCACGAGTGGCGCCTCACCCTCGCTTACCGCCGGCTGCACTCCGACGAATGGTACGTCGGCACCAGCCAGGATCCCTCGCTCGCCCCTGGTGGGCAGTCACCGGTGTTCAACATCAACACCGTGGTCGGGGACCTGTCCTACGCTCCTACTGACCGGCTCCGCCTGCGGGTGAGTGTGCCCTACTCGAGCGGATCGCTTTCCCATTTCTATGGCGATGGCAAGATCCACGACCAGAACGCCAGCGGCATCGGCGACGTCAATGTCAGCGGTGACGTCTGGCTGCTCAACCCGCGCGCCCATGAGAACGGCAACGTCTCCCTCGGCCTCGGAGTCAAGGCGCCAACCGGCAGCCACACCAGGCCCAGCCAGTTCTACACGCCAGGCGGGGCGGTGGACTTTCCCGCCGACCAGACCATCCAGCCGGGCGACGGTGGCTGGGGGTTCATACTGCAGGCACAGGGGTTCCGGCGGTTCGCTGAAAACTGGTTCGGGTACGTCTCGGGATCGTACCTGGTGAGCCCAAAGGACCAGACCGATGCGCGCCCCAACCCCGCGTCCACCGTGTTCTGGGCTGTCCCCGATGTCTACTCGGCACGGCTGGGCACTGCCATCTCCGTGCTTCCCGCCCAGGGACTGACGCTGAGCCTCGGCCTCCGCATGGATGGTATTCCGAAGAACGACCTGCTCGGCGGGGGTGACAGCACGACCATCAAGCGCACGTCGAAGATCCTCTATGGCGATCCCGGGCTGTCACTGGTGCAGGGCCGCAGCACGATCACCCTCAACATGCCCATCCGGCTGCATGTCAACCGGATCAAGAGCGGGTTGGAGGAGCGGTCCACCGGCGCCGCAGCCGTCAATGGTGGCGGCTTTGCCAAGTCCCTCCTCTTCCTCAGCATCGGCTACCGCCTCTGATGAGAGGTTGTCGTTGGGCTCTGCTACAGGCGGCCACATCGGTGATGCTGGTGTGGCCGGCTGCCGGACAGGATGCTCGGCCGGGCTCCCCAGCGCCGGCCATTGACCTGATGTCACTGGATGGTGGCAGGGTCCGACTGGCCGACTACCTCGGGCATGCCGTGATCGTGACGTTCTGGGCGAGTTGGTGCCCCTCGTGCCGGGACGAGTTCCCGGCGCTGGCCGCGGTGTCGAGGCGTCACGCCGACGGGGGACTCGTGGTCCTCGCCGTCAACGAACGCGACCAGGAGTTGCGCGAGAGCGACATCCGGAAGTTCCTGGCCGAGGTGCCGGTGCCGTTTACGGTGCTGATCGATCGTCGCGGCGTGTCGCGGCGGGCATATCGTTTGGTGGGCTTACCGACCACCGTGTTCATCGATAACGCGGGCGTGATCCGGAAAGTGCTCTGGGGACCGCAGCCGCCCGGCGAACTCGACCGGGCGATCGCGCTCATATTGGCTCCCCAAACCCAACGCGACCCAGGATCGCCCTGACGCGACACCGGATGGAAAGTGCTGGCGACTCCGCCGCTTCCCTGATCGGGTCCGAGTTCCTGCTCCACGGTGTCCGCACGCGTGCTGATCGTTGGCAGTCCACGTTCCGCAGCCGCCGCGAACGAGCAGTTGTTGAGAAGTAGCCCCGCCTCGAACGGGAAGACACAGCTCACCGATTTCGGCACGGCAATCTTGCGACAGCCACCGGCACGCAGGGTAGCAGCCACATACGTGCCGAGAAAACCGGCACGACCCGTCACGACCACGCTGGCATTCACGAGATCGATCGTTGCGGTTCCGGCCAGAAGAAGTTGCGACGCTCAAGACGAAGGCTGCGTCGCAGTACCGGAGCGCTGTGCTCCTGGCAGGACTCACATGCCAATCCAGACGAACTCACGAAATCGGCGAGTCAGCGGTATGCGCGTGGTCCGAACAGGTGTCAATACACACCGGGTAGGAAACGCTTCGTGCGCTTCATGTAGGCGAGGTACGCCTCCCCGTACGCGGAGCCGAGCAATCGCTCTTCCGCTCGCCCACGAAGATCGCTGCCCAAGGCCATGAGACCAACCGCAGTCCACGTCAGGAGTGTCGGGTCCCACACAGCCGAGCCTAGCGCCAGGAGATTGAGGCCCATGTAGATCGGGTGGCGGATATACCGGAACGGACCGCCGGTCGCCAGTTGATGGCCCTCGTCCAGCTTGGCACGAAATCGCCACGACTGGAACCAGACGCGAGCCCAACTCATCAGGGCGGCTCCCGCCATGATGATGACAGCTCCGATGATGCGTTGGCCCGCGAGCCACTCCGGAACCCTGCCAGGGATAATGCTATTGCCCAACCCGAAATACAGGACACCGAACGCGAGAAAGTGAACCGCAAGAATGGCGCGCGAGAAGCTGGCTGTCGCCGTGCGTGCGGCGACCGGTGGCGTACTCTGACCGCCCGGTAGTGCCTGCTTGTTCTGCTTCACGAGGAGGCCTGCCACGCCGAAGCTGGTCCAGAAGCCGGCATGCACCACGTACAGGAGGAGATCGCGATTCGTCATGGGAAATCCCTATGTTGGCGAGAGCACATCTGGCGAAGGGACGAAGACTCCACCGGCGTTCGCAGAGCGCGCGATCAACGTTACCTCCCGTGGGCCCTTCCCGCGACCCCGCCAACCCTGACGCCCGCCCTGTCGATTCGGGACGGCCGGACGTATCCTCAACCCTCCCCGTACTCACTCGCCCACCCCGGAGTCCCTCATGTGTCAGCGTGCCCTGTTGCTGTTCGCCGTGCTCACCTGTCCCGTCGGGACTGCCACGGCCCAGGTCACTGCCGTCAAGGCGGGCCGCGTGGTCGATCCCGATGCCGGGACCAGTGCACCGAATCAGGTGATCCTGATCGAGAACGGACGGATCACGGCGATCGGCGGCAACGTGGCAATCCCCACTGGCGCCAAGGTGATCGATCTCAGCCAGTCGACGATTTCTCCCGGCCTCGTCGATGCGCACACCCATCTCTGCATGGTGGTCAATCCCAACCGCGACCACGGGAACTACTACCTCACCACGCTCTTCGACCCGGACGCCTTTCGCTCGATTCAGGGCGCGGTCAACGCGAAGACGATGTTGGAAGCCGGCTTCACCTCCGTGCGCGATGTTGGCAACGAGGGCAACTACGCCTGCGTCCAGGTCCGGCGTGCGATCCTGCAGGGAATGATCCCCGGCCCCACCATGATCACGGCAGGACGGATCATCGCGCCGTACGGTGGTCAGTTCCATCTCCAGCCCGACAAGCAGCAACTCGCCGAGCCGGAATACTTCTTCGCCGACACGCACGACGAGATGATCAAGGCGATCCGGGAGAACATCCACTACGGCGCCACCGTGATCAAGCTGGTCGTCGACGATCAGCGTTACATCTACTCGGCCGACGACATCCGCTTCATGAAGGCCGAGGTGGAGCGAGCCGGTCTCAAGCTCGCGACCCATGCCTGGACGGGACCCGGAGCCCACAACGCGGCCGAGGCCGGTGTGAACTCGATCGAGCACGGCTTGACCATGAGCGATGCCGATCTCGAGCTGGCCAAGAAGAACAACGTCGTGTTGGTGGGCACCGAATACCTCGCGCTCGGCTCGTCTCCGTCGGGCCACAAGCAGTGGGTCGATCGGCTGACGCGAGCGTGGAAGATCGGCGTGACGCTGGTCTACGGCACCGACGCGACCGAGCAGGTAGCCGGACTCACGCGAGGCGAGGATGCCATGCGGGGAATCGATCCGTGGGTAGAGGCAGGTGTGCCGGCACCGGCGATCCTCAAGGCGATGACCACCAACGCCACTCGCCTACTCGGCGTCGATGCCCAACGCGGCACGCTGAAGGTGGGAATGTTCGCCGACTTGATCGCAACGCCCGAGAACCCACTCACCAACATCCAGACGTTGAAGCAGGTCACGTTCGTGATGAAGAATGGTGAGGTCGCGCGGCAGGCGCCGTAGACTGATCCACCAGCTCCGCTTCTCGAACAACAGATCCAGAGGGCGACTTCACAGTCGCCCCTAAAGTTTCGCCCCTAATTGGTCGCCCCGATGTGCGATCACCGTTCAATCCCAATGAGCACTGTCCGCCCCACGGTCGGAGTCAGGTTGTCGCGCACCACGCTGTTCCCGAACTCCGCGCGAGCCCAGAACGAGAACCCGCTAGCCAGCGGCACGTGGACGCCGACGAACGGCCGCAGCACACCATCGTACTCAAGCCAGTACTCGCGCACCCGGTCACGGAGCATGGAGTTGCCTGCCTCGACCTTTGCGACCAGCACCCAGTCGTAGCCGGTCCACGGCCCGGTCCAGATGGCACCCACCTCGAATCGACTGCGGCCCGGCTCGTACCTGAGCGCCACCGACGCGGTCGAGCGCGGCACCTCGAGCGGTGTGTCGCCGACCTTGAATTCGCCCGTGTAGGTCGGCGACAACTCCGCTACCCGCGACGACACCAGATTGAGACGCGCCGCCGCGGCGAACCGACCCACACGCGCCCCGCCGTCCATCTCGACACCCCGATTGGTGATCGCACCGACATTTTGGAACTGGTACAGCCGCGCCCCCTGTTCGGTGCGCCTGAGATCGACTTGTTGCACCAGATCATCCGCAAGTTGATCGAACCACGTGAACCGGAGCCACGCCCCCGATGCCCAGTGCACCTCGGCGCCCGCCTCGACCCCAGACTGCTGCTCGGCCCGCAGCGCCGGGTTCGCCTCCTGCCGGATCGACCCGGTCCGGAGTGCCTCGCTCATCCCCGGCTCAGGCGGTCTCAGTGCCCTGCCCCACGCCGCACGGAACCGGGCCTGCCCCGCACCCACCGGCACGCTCCACGACGCGCCCGCCATCGCCGCCCAGGGCCTCTCGGCATCGCTACCGACCGAGCTGATCCACTCCTGGCGCGCACCCGCCAGCAGGGTCAGTCCAGCGACCCGACCGCGCACCTGACCGAACACACCACGTGACGCGAGCGCCTCATCGTACAGGCTGGAGATGCCGACCGTCTCGAACCCACCGCGGAGCGAGCGTTCCAACTCACGCCTGCTGACTTCGGCACCCGCACTCACGGCCACGCCGCGGACGTCGTAACTCCCGGCCCATCGGGCACTCCACCGCGTGGCGGTCTCGTTGGTGGCGCCGAGTGGCAACCGGGGCGGCAGGATCGGCGACCGGAACGGCTCACGACTGCCACTGATGTGGTGCACACCAGCGACCAACGACTGCTTGAACCGAGTACCGGCATCGTGCGTGAGTCGCAAACCCACGCCGCGCTCCACGAGTGGTGGCACATCACGCGTCCGTAGTGCACCGGTCGTGAGGGCCACCTGCTCGAGATTCCCATCGTACGATGCCGCGCGTCCCGACAGCTCGAGCGTGATGGTGCCTCGCTGCAGGGTGCCGCCCCCTTGCAGGCGCCACGCATCGGTGAGCGGCATCTCGGTACCGAGCCTGGTGACCGACCCTAGTGTCGCGAACGACGCATGCTCCGTTCCGGCATCGACCCCGAGCGCGCCTTCGCGCCAGAGCGATGCACCATCGGCGTCGCGATCCATCTGACCCGCGACCGCGGCGCCGTGGGGCGTCAGATGCGGTGCACCAATTGTCCCCTTCCGCGTCTCGATCTGTAGCACGCCGCTCAGCGCCTCGGGGCCATAGAGTGCGGCACCCTGGGGACCGTGGATCAGTTCCAATTGCGACACCATTCGGCCGTCGAGCAGGGTCGAGAGTTCCGACGACGCGACCTCGACGCCGTCGACATAGACCTTGGGGCCGCGGGTCGTGAATGAGGCGACACCGCGCACCGCACCCAGGACGGGCGCCGGCCCCACGCCGCCGCGATCCCAGATCACGATTCCCGGCAGGAACGCGCGGAGCTGATCGCTCAACCTTCTGTGAGGCGCGTCGTCGAGGTCGCCACTGGAGACCACCGTCACCGCGGTTGGTTGTTCGCGCACCGGTGCCGCGGCCACTGGCGAGCCCGTGACCACCAACTGGTCGAGCTGCTGGATGCCGGTCGCGGTGAACGCGGCGGTTGACAGGCTGTCGCGCGCGGCAACCAGGACCACCGAGCCGGCGGCGGTCACACGCGGCATGAGCGATGTGCCGTCGAGCAGGGATGCGAGCACACTGCGGAGCGGCACGCTGACACGGCGGAGCGTGACCCTCAGTGCCGGCACCTGATCGCCGCGCCATGCAAGGTCGAGTGTGTTGTCGTGTCGGAGTCGGAGCAGAGCGGTGGCAAGCGGCGTGTCGGTGACATCAATCCGTACGAGCCGGTCGAGGGGGCCCCGCTCCTGCGCGGCGATCGGGACAGCGGCCCCGACGATCCACAACAGGAGCAGCCCAGTGCGCGTCACCTCAGCGGAGCACGATGCTGGGCCTGAGGCCCTCGGTATCCTTGATAGGCGTCAGGTCGAGTAGCAACGCCACCACATCGACCGCGGCGTCGAGCGATGTGAGCGAGAGTGTCGCCGTGATCGGCCGCGATGCGAGCATCGTGTCGGCGAGCGTAATCGGCACGCCGTACCAGTCAGCGAGCTCGGCGAGTACCGAGCCCACCCGGGCCCCTGTGACATCAAGCGCCTGGCGGTGCCAGCGATCGAGCGAGTCGACCGAGAGCCCAGAGACAACCGTGACCTGGGGCCTGGCGCTCGTGCTATCGCGCGTCAGCACGGCCACCTGTCCCGCGACAAGCTCCGGTGTGACCCCTGGGCGATACGACTCGACCCGAACGCGTCCTTCGATCACGCCGACCTCAAGACGAGCAATGCCACGCGCCTCGACTGTGAAGATCGTGCCGATGTCGCGTACCACGCCCAAGTCTGTGGCGACCTTGAACGCGAACTTATCGTCATGAACTGCGGAAAACCACGCCGCCCCAGTCAGCGAGACGTTGCGATGCGCCCGACCGTAGTCCTCGAAGACGGTCAGCCGACTGTCTGGCGCCAAGACGACCTGTGAGCCGTCGCGGAGCTTGACTTCGAGCCGTTCATCGGGACCGGTCACATAGAACCGTTCGCGGGCCAGCGAAGGTTGCATCGCGAAGTACGCCACGCCCACGATCACCGCGATTGCCGCGGCGATTCGGAATGCTGTCACCTGCCAAGTGCTGTCACGCGGGATCGGGATCACATCGACCGGGCGCTCGTCGGCGAGCTGCGCGGAGACGGCGCCCCACGCCTTGTCGACGTCGACGGCCGGCGTCGTGTCGCGCGCACTCCATGCCTGAAGGAGTCGCTCGTACTCAATCCGATTGGCGTCGGAGGCCTCGACCCACTCTGCCACGGCGCTGTCCTCGTCGAGGGAACTCTCCCCCGCGATGTGACGCGCCAGCAGCTCATCGGTGACCTGGTCCTGATCCATCGGCCTCCATCCTTTCGTTCACCGAGGAGACACCCTGAGTGGGGTCCTACCCTGACACGCAACGGTCCGGTCCACAATATGCGGCAGGAATCACACCAGACGATGACCCATCCCGCCGATCTCCCCGACCTCCTGGCCGCCGTGGCCACTGGCGACCAGCACGCCTTCGAGCGGCTGTTCCGCGCCTGGTACCCCCGCCTGGTCCGGTCGGCGGTGCTGGTGGCGGGTGACAGCGACCGCGCCGAAGATGCCGTCCAGGAGGCGTTCGTGGGGCTGTGGCGCCAGCGCAATGCCCTGCCCGATCCGCCGAAATTTGCAGGATACATGCACCGTGCGGTCAGGAACCGCTGCCTCAACCAGCTGCGCGGGCGCGAGATGCTCTCCCTCGACTCCGCATCGGTCCCCCCCCTCGCCGTGGCTCCGACCGCGCCGCTCGAGCTGCACGAGGAGACGCTGGCCGGCTACGTCGATGCCGCCCTCGCGGCCCTGCCGACTCGAACCCGCGAGGTGTTCAATCTCTCGCGCGACGAGGGGATGACCTATCGCGAGATCGCCGAGTCGCTCGAGATATCGGTCAAGACGGTGGAGACACTGATGGGGAGGGCGTTGGCGACGCTCCGGACCACCCTCCTCCCCCGACTCGTGAATCCCGACTCTGGGGCAGAGTCAGGGTAGCCCGCCACTCCCCGTGTCTCTCTGGTGCACCGTCTGGCCACCCCGGCCCGGCCCAACCACTGGAGTGACACCATGCGAACCCAGACCCGCCCCTTCTCCCTTCTCGCGCTCGGCGTGGCCGTGGCACTCACCGCCTGTGCCGACCTGCCCACGGCAAACAACGACGCCGGCACACTGCCAACCAACGAGACCGAGACACTCGCGCTCTCGCTCGATGAAATTGCCGGCGATGCGGCACTGCTCGGCGA
This sequence comes from Gemmatimonadales bacterium, assembly GCA_038258395.1. Taxonomy (GTDB): domain Bacteria; phylum Gemmatimonadota; class Gemmatimonadetes; order Gemmatimonadales; family GWC2-71-9; genus Palsa-1233. The sequence goes on from JBBSPX010000033.1 coordinate 14,207, forward strand.
TACCGAGGCAGCCGCAGACTTTCACGATGGCGCGCTCGCCCTCCGACTCGGCGCCGTGCCCTCGGAGATCGGGGTGACCGTGGCCGGTGAGGAACTCCGCTTCCGGGCGATCGTCACCGCCATCGCGACGCGTGGCCCTGATGGCGCCGACGTGATCCGTCGCTCGATCGTCGCGTGGCATGGCGTTGACCGTCCGGAGAAGGTGCTCCGACTGGCCGCACGTGCCGATGAGGCGGTGTTCGGGCCCCGCGATGCGTCAGTTGATCCTGCGCTTGCAATTGGCACGTTCGCGGACTTCGCGCGTCATGTTCGCCTCCGCGCGACCGATGGATCGTTGGCGAGTCGACTGGAAACGCTGGGAAGCGTCTGCCCGAACGGTGCCGCCGACCCACGCTTCGCCTGCAACCTCGCACGGTTCGGGATGCGCCTCGACGGGTTGTTCGAAACGACCAACGATCCGTCGACCCGCGTGCGGATCTCGTCCGAGGAGACTGGTGTGAGTGGCGTGGTCATCCATCGCACCGATGGCGGCAGCGGCGGGCGGCCGACGGCCACACCGGCCAGGCCGCAACCGACCGGGATTTGAGGTTCGGATTGTTGTCACCCCGAGCGTAGTGAGGGGGCGGAGGCAGGCCTTCAACCGCAACTGTCCGGTTGCGCCGGAGGGCGGAGCTCCGCCCCCGCGCATCGCTCGGGGTGACAGCTCTCGCTTCTCGCTTCTCGCTTCTCGCTTCTCGCTTCTCGTTTCTCGCATCACGCTATCCGAACAAGGCACGCCGCGGTAACATCCATGGATGCCCAACCACACTCGATCGATCTTGGCGTTCCTGGCACTCCTCGCCGCCTGCAACACCGCCGATCCGTCCGTCGGTGCCCGACCCGACGACCTCGGTGTCGGCGAGCTCCTCCCCACCGGGAAGTCACTCGATCCCGAGGGCGTGACGCGACCGGTTGGCGCCCTGCCTCTCACCATCCTGCGTGCGCCCGACCGCGGCTATGTGCTGGTACTGAGCGGCTACAACGAGCAGGGTATCCAGATCATCGACGGCGACGGCAGCGTTCGTCAGACCCTCACCCAGGCGGCGGCATTCGTCGGCGCGGCATTCGCGCCCGATGGAAAGACCCTCTATGTGAGCGGCGGCAATCAGGATGTGGTGTATGTCTACGCCTGGGCCGATGGGACCGCGACACTGCGCGATTCGCTTGTGTTGGCGGTGAAGGAGCCACGCCGTTCCGGCACGCGGTACCCAGCGGGGATCAGCATCTCCCCAGACGGCAACGCACTCTATGTCGCAGAAAACCTTGGCGATTCACTTGCGGTGATTGACATCCCTCGCGGCGAGGTCGTGCGCCGACTCCCGACGGGGCGATATCCGTATGGTGTAGCAGTCTCTCCCAACGGTGATGTCTTCGTGTCGCAGTGGAATGGAAGCTCGGTGCTCGCCTTCAGCGGCCACGGCACCGACATCCGGCAGGTGGCCGATATTCCCGCCGGCCGACACCCGTCCGCGTTGCTGCTCAATTCTGCCGGGACCCGGTTGTTCGCAGCGTCCGGAAGCACCGATCGCGTCACCGTCATCGACGCGGTCAACAAAGTGCGCTTGGGCGAGTTGCTCGACGCGCCGCCCGCGGGGCCCGCCGAGGGCAGCACACCCAACGGGCTCGCGTTGTCGACCGACGGCACCCGGTTGTTCGTCGCCGAGGCCGACGCCAATGCGGTGGCAGTGTTCGACCTCTCGGCGCGACTCTCGGGGGTGACGACGGGCACCGGCAACGATGCACTCGCCGGCCGGATACCAGCCGGCTGGTATCCGACCGCGATGATCGTGACGGGAGACTCGTTGCTGATCGCCAACGGCAAGGGCACCGGCTCCCGCGCCAACCCGGGGGGTCCCGGACCGCGGGAGTCGCTCGAACGTCAGGGCAAGCGCGACGTCCATGGCTACACTCTCGCCCAGCTCACCGGCACCGTCTCGATCTCGCTCAGCGCGCGGTTTGATGGCGCGGCCCTCGCATCGCTATCGGCACGCGCCGCACGCGCGAACCGCTGGGATGTGCCGACCGTGAATCGGATGGCGTACCCTCCCATTGAGCACGTCATCTACATCATCAAGGAGAATCGCAGCTACGACCAAGTCCTCGGCGACTTGCCCCAGGCCGATGGCGACACGTCACTGGTCTACTTCGGGCGGCCCGTCACGCCGAATCATCATGCACTCGCCGAGCGATTCGGCATTTACGATCGGTTCTTCGTCAACGCCGAGGTGAGCCCGGATGGTCACAACTGGTCGACGGCGGCGTATACCACCGACTACCTGCAGAAGACCGTGCCATCGAACTACTCGGGCCGGGGCCGAAGCTACGACTACGAAGGCACCAATCGGGGTTGGGGGCCGGACAACCTCCCGGAGGACGACGTCAACGAACCCGCGAACGGCTACCTCTGGGATCTGGCCGACCGGAAGGGCATCACGTTCCGCAACTACGGCGAGTTCGTCATCGGCGAGGGGATGGACCGCGACGACCTGCCAGCGGGGTACAAGGGACTCAAGCCGTTTCTGGTCGACCACACCAACGAGGCGTTCCCGGCCTACGACTTGAGCATCCGGGATCAGGAGCGGGCCGACATCTGGCTCAAGGAATTCGCCGAGCATGTCGCGGCCGGGGTCATGCCGCAACTTGAGATCGTGCGGCTGCCGAATGATCACACGCGTGGCCTCAGCGCCGGTGCGCCGACCCCGCGCGCGATGCTCGCCGACAACGACCTGGCGCTCGGACGCATGATCGAGGCGATCTCGCGTTCGCCGTTCTGGAAAAGCACCGTGGTCTTCGTGCTGGAGGACGACGCGCAGAACGGCCCGGATCACGTCGACAGTCATCGCTCGCCACTGCTGGTCATCTCACCGTGGGCGCGCACCGGTGTCCATCATCGTTTCGCGAACACCACCGATGTTCTCCGCACCATCGAGGAGATCCTCGGCCTCGAGGCCATGTCGCAATTCGACCACTTCGGACGGCCGCTCAGGGAGATCTGGCGTGACACGCCCGACCTGCGTCCCTATGCATTCCTGACACCCGAGACACCGCTCACGGAAACCAATCCAGCGCGGACCGCCGGCGCCGCGGCGTCGGCGAAGCTGCGATTCGATGTCGAGGATCTCGCCGACGAGGACGCCTTCAACCGAATCCTCTGGCTGGCGGCGAAAGGGCCGAATGTTCCATATCCGGGCGCGACCCGGATGTCGATGCTCGACGGGATGCGGGCGCGGTAGGTCACTTCCCCAGCTTCTCCCAGACCCGATCGCTCACGGTATCGACGAACAGTTGCATGTGCGGGAACGGGATCTCGATGCCGGCCTTGTCGAGTGCCACCTTGCATGCCTCGACGACGCGTTCGCCGACCGGCATCTCCTGTTCCGCATCGCACACCCAGACGCGCACACTCAGGTTGACGCTCGAGTCGCCGAGTCCGGTGGCGACCACCTGGGGGGGGGGGTCTGCCTCGACGCCCTCGAGTGCCTTCACCGCCTCGATCAGCACTTCGCGCGCCTCGGCGATCGTTTCCTTGTAGGCGATCCCGACGTCGACCGAGACCCGCGTCTCGCCGTACATCGAATGGTTGATGAGCAGCTCACCAATCACCTGCTTGTTGGGAATCACCACGTAGGTGTTGCTCCGGGTACGGATGCGTGTAGTGCGCAGGGTGATCTCGCGGACCTCGCCGTACTCGCCCTCGGTCTTCACCCAATCGCCCACCTTGAATGGCCGATCCCAGAAGATCAGGAAGCCCGCGATCATGTTGGCGATCGTTTCCTGGGCCGCGAAACCCACCGCGATGCCCAGCACCCCGAGGCCGGCGAGCGCCGCGGCGACGTTGATCCCGAGCTGGCTCGCCGCCATCACGAGCCCCACGATCAAGACGGTACCGCGCATCACCCCGTCGACCAGCAGGTGGATCAGCGTTGGGGCGAAGTGGGCCCGCTTGAGCGCGGCCTTGATCGCCGGCGTGATCAGCCGGAGCCCGATGTAGAACGCCAGAAAGACCAGGACGGCGGCGAACACCTTGGGCACCACGGCCGCAGCGATCGCCAGCAGTTCCTCGCGGGTCAGCCAGTTGAAATTGAGGTGCATCGGGCGCTCCGGAGGTGGGAAGGCGTGTCGTGGAACCTAAAACCACAGGCGTAGTTCCTCCGATTCACGGACCAAACCGCGGCGTGACCGCCGCGGCTGGGGGACGGCCGCGGCGCGGCCGTCCTGCCAATCCGGCAGGAATCTCCGGTACGCCCATTGCTCTTCTTGTGCCACATCTCCGGGCACCGCCACCGTGGCGGCGTCCAAACGTACGTCAGGAATGAGGTTACGCGATGGCTTCGAAGATCATTGGCATCGACCTGGGCACCACCAACTCGGTCGTGGCAGTCATGGAGGGCGGCGATCCGGTCGTGATCCCCAACGCCGAGGGCGGCAGGACGACGCCTTCGGTGGTGGCGTTCACGAAGGACGGCGAGCGGTTGGTCGGGCAGGTCGCCAAGCGGCAGGCCGTGACCAACCCGAAGCAAACGGTCTTCTCAATCAAGCGGTTCATGGGCCGTCGTCTCGATGAGGTGAAGGGCGAGGCGAGTCACGTCCCGTACCCGATCAAGAACGGCACCAACGGCCTCGCCGCCGTCGAGATCCAGGGCAAGACCTACACGCCGCCCGAGATCTCGGCCATGATCCTTCAGAAGATGAAGCAGACCGCCGAGGACTACCTCGGCCACACCGTCGACAAGGCCGTCATCACGGTCCCGGCCTACTTCAATGATGCCCAGCGCCAGGCCACCAAGGACGCCGGCAAGATCGCCGGCCTCGAGGTGCTCCGGATCATCAATGAGCCGACCGCGGCAGCACTCGCCTACGGCCTCGACAAGAAGAAGGACGAGAAGATCGCCGTCTTCGACCTGGGCGGCGGCACCTACGACATCTCGATCCTCGAGCTCGCCGACGGCGTCTTCGAGGTGAAGAGCACCAATGGTGACACCCACCTGGGTGGCGATGACTTCGACCAGAGGCTGATCGATTGGCTGGTCGAGGAGTTCAAGCGCGACCAGGGGATCGACCTCTCCAAGGACGCCATGGCGCTCCAGCGCCTCAAGGAGGCGGCGGAGAAGGCGAAGATGGAGCTCTCGAGCACCACGCAGACCGACATCAACCTGCCATTCATCACGGCCGACCAGTCGGGGCCGAAGCACCTCAACCTGTCGCTCACCCGCGCCAAGTTCGAGCAGCTCTGCGACGACCTGATCCAGCGCACCATGCCGCCGATGGAGATGGCGCTCAAGGACGCGGGCCTGAAGACCAGCGACATCGACGAAGTGATCCTCGTCGGCGGCTCGACCCGCATCCCGAAGATCCAGGAGATCGTCAAGGCGTTCTTCGGCAAGGAACCGAATCGCTCGGTGAACCCCGACGAAGTCGTCGGCATCGGCGCCGCGATCCAGGGCGGCGTGCTCGGCGGCGAGGTCAAGGATGTGCTGCTGCTCGACGTCACTCCGCTGTCGCTCGGCATCGAAACGCTGGGCGGCGTGGCCACCGCGTTGATCCCGCGCAACACCACGATCCCGACCAAGAAGTCGGAAGTCTTCAGCACCGCCGAAGACAACCAGACCACGGTCGAGATCCACGTCCTGCAGGGTGAGCGGAAGATGGCCTCGGACAACCGGACCATCGGCAAGTTCCAGCTCACCGGGATTCCGCCCGCACCGCGTGGGATGCCGCAGGTCGAGGTGACCTTCGACATCGACGCCAATGGCATCCTGCACGTGTCGGCCAAGGACAAGACGACTGGCAAGGAGCAGAAGATCCGGATCGAGTCCTCGAGCGGCCTGTCCGATGCCGACATCGACAACATGGTCAAGCAGGCCGAGGCGAACGCGACGGCTGACCAGGCGCGTCGTGAGGAGATCGAGAC
>JBBSPX010000034.1:0-20028 GCA_038258395.1 Gemmatimonadales bacterium
GTGGTATCGACCTTGACGAGTCGGTCGCCGGCCTTGAGCCCAGCCTTCTCGGCCGGTGAATCGGGGAACACCCGGAACGCGGTGACCGCACCGCGTGAAGAGCGGATCGTCATGCCCGTCCCGGCGTAGCGGTTGCCGAGTTGGTTGCGCTCGAACGAGGCGCGCTGTTCGGGTGATAGGATGTCGGCGTAGGGGTCCTTGATCTCGTGGACCAGGCCCCGGGCGGCGAGCTCGAAGAGCTTGTCCTGCGGGAGGGAGTCGAGGGAGGTCGTGGCAACGAGCCGGAAGACCTGATTGAACAGGTCGACGGATGGGACGATGTGGGTGGTTGCGCCGATCAGGAAGGCGACCAGGGCAACGGGTACGATCACGGCCGCGAGGGCCAGGGGACGACGGCGCACGATGGATCCTTGCATGCGAGGAGAATGTTCAGTATCGACAGATCGTACGGAACAACTAGTCAAAGCGTGTCAGCGCGCGTCGCGCCCGAGCACCGGGGCGCCCCGGCATGGGTCGATCACACCACCGGAGATCGCCACCCTGAGGCGGGCCGCGATGTGTGCCTCGACCCGCGGCCGCAGAGGTCGCCCGGGGGCCAGCAATCCGCCGGACAGCGCGACCGGGAGTGAGCCGGCTCCTGCCGAGGCGGCCAATGCGACCAGCCGCTCGACGCTCTGGTGGATGATTGAGACGGCGACTTCGTCGCCGGCGTCTGCGGTGTCTATCACCGCGGGGGCCAGCGATGCCACGTCGGCGACCGAGGCCGTTGTGCTCCACCTGACAAGCGCCCCGATTCCCGCCACCCCGGCGGCCACTGGCACATGCTCCGCCAGATACGTGTGGGGACCGCGCCCGTCGTGCATTTCACCCACGGCGCGGAGCGCCGCCACGGCGATCTGGTACGCGGATCCGTCGTCCCCCATGCGCCAGCCGAGGCCACCTCGGCGGACGATGCGACCCTCATCGTTCAGGGCGACGGCGATACTGCCGGTGCCCGCGATCAGGAGGACGCCCGGCTCCCCGAGGAACGCGGCAGCTCGCGCGAGTTCGGCGTCGGTCGTCACCCGCACCTGCCAGGCCAGGCGTTCGCTGGCCACGGCCTGTTCGAGTTCGCGCCGCTCGGCGTCGCCACCCGCCCCGGAGGCACCGATGACAAAGCAGTCGGCGCGCGCAACGCCGGCGCGCGAGAGCAACGGTCGCGCATGCGCGGCCAGCGCGGCGGCTATCCCCCCCCCGCGACCGATGCGCATCGGTTCGCCGCGACCCTCCACTCGTCCGCGTTCGGTGTCGTGGTCATACAGTGCCACGCGCATCGAGGTGCCGCCGATGTCGGCGCCGAGGACGATCACGTCCGGAGGGCCCCACCCGAACGGAAGGTGCGTGAGATCCACGCGACGCCGAGCGTGATGCAGGTTCCCATCGGAACGTACCACGGCCAGGCCAGCGTCCCGAGCGTCTCGAGCGCGGGTATCGGGCCACTCAGTCGCTTTGCGAAGATGGTGACCAGCATGACCGACACCGTCACCAGCGCGCCGGTGATCACATCACGCCCGCCAAAGCGTTCGCTCATCCCAGCCAGCAGGTAGACCCCAAGGAGGGCGCCGTATGTCACCGATGCAATCGAGAGTGCCAGCACCACGACCGGGGTATCAGATCCGGCGGCGAGCAGGTTGAAGCCGAGTGCGCCGCCGACCAGCGCGACGCCCCAAACGACCGACACGCGTCGTCCGAAGCGCAACAGTCGCGTCGGATCGGTCTCGCCCGAGTAGGTGGCGTAGATGTCATACGTCACGGACGAGGCGAGCGCATTGATCGACGACGAAAGCGTACTCATCGCCGCCGCGAGAATGCCTGCAATCACCAGCCCAGAGAGCCCGACCGGGAAATAGTCGATCACGAAGCGGGAGAAGACCTGGTCACCGGCGAGTGTGTCGGGCGCATGCCCAGCTGCCCAGATTGCCGTTCCCACGAGGAGGAAGAGCAGGAACTGCAGGATGACCAGAACACCGGAGCCGACCAACGCTCGGCGCGCATCGGCGAGCGACCTGGTCGCGAGCAGTCGCTGCACGATCAACTGGTCAGTGCCATGTGAGGCCGCCGACAGGAGCGCGCCGCCCAGCAGTCCGCCGACCAGGGTGTACGGAATCGTGAACGAGAACGTGGGGTCGATCACCCGGAGTTTGCCGGCTGCCGAAGCGGCCGCCAACGCGGCCTCCGCGCCGCCTGCCATCTTGAAGGCGATCAGGAGCCCCACGATCCCGCCGGAGACATAGATCCCGAGTTGGATCACGTCGGCCCAGATCACCGCCTTCAGGCCGCCGACATAGGTGTAGAGCAAGGTCACCGCACCCATGGCGATGATGGCCGCCGGGATGTCCCAGCCGGTGAGGAGCGCCAGTGGAATGGCGCCCGCAAAGATCCGGACGCTGTCGCCGAGAAATCGGGTGACCAGGAAGGTGAGCGAGATCACTCGGCGGGTGGGTGTGCCGAATCTGCTCTCGAGCCTGGCGTACGCGGTGTCCTGTTCGCCGCGGAAATAGCCGGGGAGCAGCCAGGCGGCGACGGCGAGTCGGCCGATCAGGTAGCCGATTGGTAGTTGCAGGAATGTGAGGTCGCCCCGGGCGCCGATCCCTGGGGTCGAGATCACGGTCACGGCGGAAGTCTCGGTCGCCACGATCGAGAGCATCACGCTCCAGGCCGGAAGGTTCCGGGCGCCGAGGAAGTAGTCACTGCTCGAGGACTGCCCGCGCGAGACCCACAGGCCGAGGCCTAGGGTCAGGGCGAAGTAGGCAGCGATGACGAGCAGGTCGAGTGTGGCCATGGGCAATCACAGGCTGAAGGTCGATGGTCAACCACGGAGCTGATGCGAGGAAGGCCGGTTCCTCGGGAGGAGACCGGCCTTCAGATGGGCAGAGAGGGCCATTGACCATCGGCCATCGACCGCTAGGCCGTGAAACTACTCCCGCAGCCGCAGCCACCGGTCGCGTTCGGGTTGCCGAACGTGAAGCCTGACCCCTGCATCGAGGTGACATAGTCGATCGACACCCCGTTGAGATACTGGGCGCTGAAGGCGTCGATGAAGACGGGAATGCCGCTGATCGTGGCGAGCATGTCGTCCTCGACCGAGGCATCCTCGATATTGAGCGTGTACTTGAAGCCGGAACAGCCCCCGGGCAGCACCGAGACGCGCAGCCCCGCGGTCTCCTTGGGAACGTCCTCGGCCGCGAGGAACTTGCGTACCTCGTCGGCGGCCTTGTCGGTCAAAGTCAGCGTGAAGCCCTCGGGGAGGGTCTCCGTCATGGTGTCGGACATGGGTACCTCCTGAATTCGGTTGCCTCTCGGAAAGATCGTGGGGCCGAGGTGGAGGGTCAAGGGATCCGCTCCTTGAGCCAGCGCCTCGAAGCAGGTAGCCTCCCTGATGGTGGCGGTTCCATAGCGCCTGTGTGCGCCGGACGCGCCTTATCTCACCACCAGCAGGGATCCTTCATGCCAACCTACTCCCGCATCCTCGCGCTGGCGCTTTTCGGCCTGTTCTGCCAGATCAGCGCGCCGCTGGCAGCTCAAGACCCCACCTCCGGCAATCCGATCCTGCCCGGCTGGAATGCCGACCCGGAGGCGCACGTCTTTGCGGGGGAATACTGGATCTATCCGACCCACTCCGCGCCGTATGACAGCCAGGTGTTCCTGGACGCGTTTTCCTCGCCGGATCTGGTGCATTGGGCCCGTCATCCGAAGGTGGTCGACACGACGGCAATACGCTGGGCTCACCGCGCGATGTGGGCACCGTCGATCGTGCAGAAAGGCGAGTGGTACTACCTCTTCTTCGGCGCCAATGACATCCAGAGCGATGACGAATTGGGCGGTATCGGCGTGGCACGGTCCCGGTCGCCTGGCGGTCCGTTCGTCGATCATCTCTGGCGACCACTGATCGACAAGTTCCACAACGGGGCGCAGCCAATCGACCAGTTCGTCTTCCGCGATGTCGACGGGAGCTTCTACATCATCTATGGTGGCTGGCGGCACAGTAACATCGCACGGCTCAACGACGATTTCACCGGCCTCCTACCGTGGCCCGATGGGAGCACCTTCCGGGAGATCACGCCCGAGGGGTACGTCGAGGGCGCCTTCATGTTCGTCAAGGACGGTCGGTACTACTTCATGTGGTCGGAGGGCGGCTGGACCGGTCCCGACTATGCGGTGGCCTACGCGATCGGTGACTCGCCCTCGGGACCGTTCACGCGAATCGGACAAATTCTCAAGCAGGACTCGACCGTCGCCACGGGCGCCGGCCATCATGCCGTCCTGCATGCCCCCGACTCACCCAACTGGTATATCGTCTACCACCGTCGTCCGCTCGGTGAGACCGACCGGAATCATCGTGTCGTGAGCATCGAAGCACTGCATTTCGATTCGGCGGGCCGCATCCTGCCGGTGCGGCTTTCGACCACCGGGGTGACGGCGGATCCGCTCCGCGCCAACGTCCCGCCCCAATAGGCTGATGTCGACCGAGCTGCCGTCGCGATGAATCCGAATGGCCTCTTGAAACGGTTCTCTGATGTAGACCACCCGTTGACATGAAGGAGGGAGAACCGATGGAGCATTCAGAGCAGGCCGATCAAGGGACCAGCGTCGTCGGACGCCGGGCGTTCGTGACGATCCTCGGCGGTGCCGCCGCCGGATTCGTGCTGTGGCCCAGACAGCGCGCGGCGGCAGTCCTGATGTCTTCCACCGGCGAACCCGGTCTCGTGAAGATCGTGGAGTTCAGCGCGAGCGGAGAGCGTTTGGGCCTCAAGACGGTGCCTAAAGTGGTCAGGACCGAGGCCGAATGGCGGCAGCAGCTCAGCGCTGCGTCGTTCGCCATCACCCGACATGCCGGGACCGAGCGACCCTACACCGGGTCATTACTGGGCGAGCATGACACCGGGATCTTCAAGTGCATTTGCTGCGAGACCGCTCTCTACGCCTCGGCGACCAAGTTTGAATCGGGGACCGGTTGGCCATCATTCTGGCAGCCGATCGCGAAGGAGAATGTGGTTGAGCATCGGGACTCCACGCTCGGCATGGTCCGGACCGAAATCACCTGCCCACGCTGCGATGCGCACCTAGGTCACGTATTCAACGATGGTCCACGCCCGACCGGCCTGCGCTATTGCATGAACTCCGTGGCGCTTACCTTCATGAAGACGACCTAAGGCCAAACCCTCTTCGGAAGGACGCTCTTCGTGACTGCTCAGGTAGCCTGGATCCTGGACATGCAGGTGGCCGATGGACAACTCGACGCGCTCAAGCGCTTGATGAGCGAGATGTCGGCCGCGACCGAGAAGTACGCAACCCGGTTCTTCGATCTCCTCACCCCGACGCGTTTCCTGTTGTACGGGTCACCCGATGCCTCGGTACAGAACGCGCTGGCGGCGTTCGGGCCGACGTACATGACGCCCGCAGCGGGCTTCTTCAGGTAGTCTGCACCCTCTGAGTTGACACCTCCAGCGGTGGGACGACGTCGGCTCGCCTACGCGGGTGCTGCGCTCGGCTTCCTCGTGCTGGTGTTGGCCGTGCCGCTCCCGCCACCCTCGGCCACTTCGGCACCGGAGGGTGGTGGAGCGTTCGTCTGGGACCGCGATTCACTCTGGCAGGGACTCGAACACGCGTTTGTCGAGTCGCGGACGTCCGGTTGCGCGGACAGCGCCCGAGTTCGGACCGATCTTGGGCGACTTCAGGGACTCGTCGATTCGCTCGTGAGTGCTCCGGTCAATCCGACAGCACCCGTGCTCGATACGATCGAGGCACGCCTCTTCGGCATTGGCCCGACCTCGCGGCCTGCCCGATCAGTTCCGCGACATTCATCACCTTGCAAGCGACGCTTCGGACGAACATCAAACGCCAGTCCCGCGCGTGGGATATGAATGACCGCTCCGCGCGCGAGCGCCTCTACCGTCTCCTCTACGGTAGCCGAGCCGCAGTGGAGGAGGTGATCCTCCAACATTCGTCTGAGGCGCCGACACTGGTCCATGGAAGTGATGAACCGTCGGCGGCACCTGGGGCCATGGTCGAGGGCGTGACGGTGCACTCCGGTGACATGCTGGTCTCACGAGGTGGCTATCCCACCTCGGCACTGATTGCGCGGGGAAACGACTTTCCCGGTAACTTTTCGCATGTGGCGTTGGTGCATGTGGACTCCGCGACACACGATGTCTCGGTGATCGAAGCACACATCGAGTCGGGCGTCGCAGTGTCGAGTGCATCCCGGTATCTCGCGGACAAGAAGCTGCGCCTGCTGGTGCTGCGACCGCGTGCTGACCTGCCGGCGCTCGTACGCGATCCGATGCTACCGCACCGTGCCGCGAGTGCCATGCTCGCGCGCGCTTTGGATGAGCATATCCCCTACGACTTCGCTATGGACTACCACGATCCGTCACGCTTGTTCTGTTCCGAGGTCGCGTCGGCGGCCTACCACATCCAAGGCGTCGATCTCTGGACCGGCGTCTCGACGATCTCGAGCCCGGGTCTCCGAAACTGGTTGGGCGCATTCGGTGTCACCCACTTCGAGACACAGGAGCCCTCCGACCTGGAGTACGACCCGCAACTGGTGGTGGTCGCCGAGTGGCGTGACCCGGCATTGCTGTTCAAGGATCACATCGACAACGCAGTCACCGATGTCATGCTCGAAGGTGCGGAGCAGGGCGATCGTCTCGGATTTGCATGGTACCGACTGCCACTCGCCCGATTGGCCAAGGGATACAGTTGGGTCAAGGAGCGCTTCGGCGGCATCGGTCCGATTCCCGAAGGGATGTCGGCTGCGTCGGCGCTCCGAAACACGGCCTACTCCGCGCGACATGCGCGCCTCGCCGGCGTGGTCGAGCAGAAGGCCGGGGAGTGGCGGGCCGCGCACGGCTATTCGCCGGCGTACTGGACGCTGGTGGAGCTGGCACGAGAGGCCGTGTTGCGCTTGAGCGGGTGAGCCACCGCCTCCACTGACCTGCTATCCTCCAGCCATGTTCCGTACGCTTCGCCTGCTCAGGCTCACCGTTCCGTTGCTCGCGAGTTTCGCGCGTGACCGCCGACGCTGGCTGGTCGTGGGCGGTCCCACGACCAGGAGTGCAGGGTTCCATGCCACGCGGGCCGCACGCCTCACCTCGGCGGTCGCCCAGCTCGGTCCGACCTTCGTCAAGCTCAGTCAGCTCTTTGCGGGGCGACGGGATTTGATCCCCTCACCGTACGTCGATGCGATCAGCACGCTGACCGATCAAGTCCCCGCAATCCCCTGGCCCGAGATCGATGCAGCGCTCACCACCAGCTACGGCCGTCCGCCGACTCAGGTGTTTGACTCCATCGACCCGGTACCCCTCGCGGCCGCCTCGCTCGGTCAGGTGCATCGCGCCACGATCGCGGGGAGAGACGTCGTCGTGAAGGTGCTGCGCCCCGGCGTCGAGCAAATGGTCAAGGCCGACCTCAAGCTCGCGCGCCTACTGCTGCGACACTTTGGCCATCACCTGCCTCGTGTCCACGGGCAGGGGCTCGCAGCCGTGCTTGATGAATTCGAGCGTCGTGTCGCTGACGAGATGGATTTCCGGACCGAGGCGCGGTTCGCGACGGCGGTGCGCGCCAACTTCGCCCAGGTCTCCTCGGTGCGGGTGCCCGAGGTGATCGAAGGGTACACGCGTCAACGTGCCCTGGTGCTCGAGTACATGGCGGGGACGCGCATCGATCGGCTGGATGATGCGGTGACGAGCGGGCGACTCGCACCCGATCGCATCCTCGGCATCGTGATCGAACTCTATGTCCAGATGATGCTGGTGGACGGCCTCTTCCATGCTGACCCGCATCCTGGCAACCTGCTGGTTGACGGTGAGGGACGCGTCGTGCTCCTCGACTTTGGCATGGTGGTCGAGGTCAACCCCGCGACGCGTCGCGCACTCGTCCAGACGGTCTTCGCCGCCATCAGCGACGATCGGCGAGGGTTGGTCGAAGGATTCTACGCTATGGGGATCGTGGAGCCCGGTGCGCCGCGCGCGGTGATCGAGGCGCTTGCCGACGAACTGCTGCTCACGGCCCACGATCGGACAACCGTGCAAGAGCGTCTGGATCGGATGAGCCGTCTCGCTGATGATGTCGTGGGGCATCTCTACAACTTCCCGGTTCGACTCCCATCCGACCTCGTCTACTTCGCTCGCACTGCCGCGTTGATCGAGGGACTGGGTACGAGATACGATCCGCGCTTCAACCCGGTCGCGTTCGCGACACCCATCGCACTTCGGTTCCGTGGGCCGATCCTCCGTTCGCTGGGCGAAGGATTCGTACTCCCCGACACCATTCCGGGCGCGATTGGGGCGATCGCCGGTCACGCGGCGGCGTGGACCAAACGCGTGGGGCAGATGCTCGGGATGGCGGTGCGTCAGGCACGTTGAGTGACTGGCCATCCGGGCCACCGTGGCGTATCCTGATTCCCTGATGCCAACTCGTCTCCCTGCCAATCTCGCCCCGGCGCTTGCGGCTCTCCGAGGCTCCCGTGACCGCTATCTCGCGCGCGCGGAGACGCTATCGCCTGACCTCTGGTGCCAACCGATCGGGGAGGGGAAATGGTCGCCCGCCCAGATCAGCGAGCACGTCCGGCTCAGCTACGCCGTGATCGGCCATGAGCTGGCCACTGGCAGCGGAGGATTGCCGCTCAAGGTGCCGCGCTGGCTTCGACCTTGGCTTCGGTTCAGGTATTTCGGGACAATCCTCAAGACAGGAATGATGCCGGCTGGTGCCCGCGCCGCGCGAGAGATCAGCCCGCGCGGCTGCAATTTTGATCAGGACTCGGCGCTTGCCGGACTCCGTGATGCGGCGGGGGCACTGGAGGCAGCCGTGGCGTCGCGGTGGAACGACCCGAAGGCTGGCTTCTCGCACCACGTCTTCGGGCATGTTTCACTCTCGGATGGCTGGCGGTTCGCCATCGTCCACACCGATCATCACACCAGGCAGTTGCCCGACCCGTGAGAATCGGGACCCTGGGCCCGATGATCAATCCAAACCTCCCGTCTCGGCGTATGTAGGGCAATCCTCACTCGCGCCTACGCCGGAGTTCCCGAATGCTCTCGAAGCTCGCTGTTGCTGCCGTTGTGCTGGCGCTTCCCGTCCTGTCGATCCGAGCGCAGTCCGACACGCTCGCTCGCCCGGCGGTCGATTCGGCTGCGCCAGCGGTGCTCGAGCCGATCGTTGCGCTCGGGCGGTCGCGCGATCTCGTCGGCCGTTCGACTACCGCCTCGGAGGGATTTGTCGGTCGACGCGAGCTGCTCCGCCGCCCTCTGACGCGCCAGGCCGAGCTGCTCGAGAGTGTTCCCGGGATGGTGGTGACACAGCATTCCGGCGAAGGGAAGGCCAATCAATACTTTGTTCGTGGCTTCAATCTCGACCACGGCACGGATTTCCGGACGACTCTCGAGGGCATCCCACTCAACATGGTCTCCCATGCCCACGGTCAGGGCTACACCGACCTGAACATCCTGATCCCTGAGCTGGTCGAGCACATCGAGTATCGCCTTGGCAACTACGACGCTGCCGTCGGCGATTTCGGGAGTGCGGGTAGTGCCGACATCCGTCTCGTCGATCGCCTCAGCGCACCGCTCGTCGAAGTGAGCACCGGCGCGAATGGCTTCACGCGCGGCGTAACCGCCGGATCATTCCGGATCGGGGGTGGTGCGCTGCTCCTGGGAGGCGAGGTCGGCAGGTACGAGGGACCGTTCACCATCTCCCAAGATGTGCGCCGTTACTCCGGCGTGGCACGGTACTCCGCGTCGGCGGCCAACAGCCGTTGGTCGATCACTGGACTGGGCTACCGCAATAGGTGGCAGGCTGCGGACCAGATTCCGCAACGAGCTGTCGTCTCCGGGTTGATCACGCGTCTCGGCAATCTCGAGGCGGACGACGGGGGCGCCAGTGAGCGGTACAGCCTCTCGGGACGATATCGCCATGCCGGCGTGGTCGCCGTTCAGGATGTCGAGCTCTACGCGGCGGACTCCTCGCTTGACCTGTTCTCGAACTTCACCTACTTCCTCGACGATCCCATCAATGGAGACCAGTTCAACCAGCGCGAGAAGCGCGTGACGCTGGGAGGGCGGGCCCGAGTCACGCGACCTTTTGGGGCGGAGGCGCGTCACCTGGTCTCGGTTGGGCTCGAGAACCGAGTCGACCTGATCCGGGGATTAGGTCTCTATCACACTGCCCACAGGCAGCGGATCGGCACGGTCAGGGAGGACGACGTCAACCAGGGGAGCGCCGGGACGTATGCCGAGGTCGCGTCGCGATGGACCGATCGTCTTCGCACCACGACCGGCGTGCGAGTCGACGCGCTGCACGTCGCGGTGTCGAGTGATCGCGCGGCAAACAGCGGGACCCGCACCTCCGCGCTGGTGAGCCCGAAGCTCACGCTGGCTTATCGGCTCGGTGCCGAGGTCGAGGCGTATGCCAGCGGCGGGTTCGGCTATCACTCGAATGACGCACGGGGCGCCACGATTCGGGTGGACCCTGCGACCGGAGAGGCTGTAGACGCGGTCGACCCACTGGTGCGGACGCGGGGGGGGGAAGTCGGCTTGCGGATCGCCCCACGATCCGGTTGGCAGACGACCCTTTCTGTCTGGACACTGGGGTTGGATAGCGAGCTACTGTTCGTCGGTGACGCCGGGACAACCGAGGCCTCCGGCGCGAGTCGGCGCGATGGGATCACGATCGCCAACTTTGCGAGTCTTGGCTCCCATCTCGCACTCGACCTGGACCTCTCATTGACCCGCGCCAGACTCACGGATGTCGTCGTGGGAGAATCGCCCATTCCGGGCTCGGTCGGTGCGGTGCTCGCGGCTGGAGCGTCGTGGGTTCCCGGGCCAAGTGGCGCATTCGGGACGGTGCGCCTGCGCCATATCGGCGGGTATCCGCTGACAGAAGACGGATCCCAACGCGCGCCATCCGCGACGCAGATCAATCTCGCGGCGGGCTACCGGCTGGCGAACGGCCTGCGGGTGGAGGCTTCGCTGCTCAACGCGACGAACGCCCGGGATAATGACATCGCCTACTACTATGCTTCACGGCTGCAAGGCGAACCTGCGGGTGGGGTCGAGGACACGCACTTCCATCCGGTCGAACCACGCCAGATCAGGGTCCGATTCGGGATTGATCTCTGAGTGGCGCTAGTGCTCCCGCGGCGGAGCATCCGGGAACAAACTCCGCATCACCGCATCGGCGACCACGCCACGCACCACTGAGAAATTGGGGGTGTTGCGCGTCGGATTCACCCTATTGGTGAGCAGGATAATGATCGTCTCGCGCGTCGGGTCGACCCAGATCGACGTCCCGGTGAAGCCGGTGTGACCGAAGCTCCTCGCACTCATGATCGTTCCCGCCGACGAGCGTCCCGACGGGGTGTCCCAGCCAATCCCACGCGATGATCCTGTCGGATGGTCCTGTCGCAGCGTCCAGGTGGCGAACTGTGGTGGTACCGGCGGGTCACCCGGCACCTGTCGCCCCAGGGATCCCGCGAGTGCCCACTCCGTGAAGTGCAGCAGGTCGTCGGCGGTGCTGAAGAGCCCTGCGTGGCCCGAGACGCCGCCGAGTCGACTCGCGTTCTCGTCGTGGACCTCGCCGCGCAGGATGTGACCGCGCCAGGGATCGTCCTCGGTTGGGGCGATCTGCGCCAGCCAGCTGCGGGGTGGCAGATAGCGTGAGCGGGTCATCTGCAGTGGCCCAGCGATGCGCTCCTCGAAGAGCTCATCGACCCGCTCCCCGTACAGCTTCTCGATGATGGTCATCAATGTGATGGCACCGAGGTCGGAGTAGACCATCCTCGTCCCTGGTGGGTCGACCAAATCGGATGTCACCGTACGCAGGATGGCACCCTTCCGCACGAACGTCTCCTCCCAGAGGCGTCGATGCGCCGGAAGTCCGCTGTCGTGCAGCAGCAGGTCGCGCACGGTGACGCTGCTCTTGGGGCCGAGCCCCCGCCCAAAGTCCGGGAGGTAGCTCACGACGGTGGCGTCGAGATCGAGCTTCCCCTCGTCGACCGCCATCATGGCGAGTGTGGTGAGGGCGATCACCTTGGTGAGTGACGCCATGTCGTAGAGGGTGCCGGCGTCCGGCCGGGTCGGTTCGTTCACCCCCAGGTGCCCGGTGCCGTAGGTGAATCGCTCGCCGCGGACTGACACGGCGAGCACCGCGCCCGGTGCGGCGCCGGCGTTGATGGCGGAATCGAGTGTGGCGATGGCGGGTGCGAGCCGTGCCGCGAGCGGCGCGCTCATCGGCAGCGTCGAGGAAGGGGGGGGAGAGCCGGCGCAGTTCACCAAGAGGAACACGCCAGCGACCGCCATGACACGTGCAGGCATGCTGAGTCTCATGGCAGGGTCCCCAGCTGAATGCCCGTTCGGATCGGATACCGTGGTGGAATCGCAATCGGCGCCGTGCCGGTAATCGGTGCCTGGCCGAGCAGGGCACGCGCGACCGCCTGTTCAGCAAGATCAGTCGCCGACCATGCGATCAGGTAGCTCGTCGCATCGGGCACCTGCGAGATCACATACGGGGATCCAAATGAGACGAGCACGGTGGGGGCCGCCTGCGCCAGGCGCTGGAGCGCCCGTTCAGTGGTCGATGTGAGACCGATCCGTCCCTTCGATTGTCCCCAGCGCACGGCGGTGGCCAGGATTGTCGCCGGAGCGGCGCGCATGGCAGCCTCGGCGACACCAAGCTGCTGACTGGTGGGCTCGGTTGGGAGGCGCACTTCGTTGACGGTCCAGCCACCCTGTTCGAGCGCCGCGATCATCGCCTTGCCGAAGCCGGCGGTGCCATCGGCAACGGTGATCACCGCGACGCTCTGCGGGTCGGCACGCAAGCGTGCGACCGTGCCCAACGAATCCTTGAGCAGCACCAGCGACCGCTGGGTCGCGGCCCGCGCCGCGGCGAGCGCGGCGGGTGTTCGGATGGCAGCGCGGGCGCTGTCGAGGTTGACGAACCGATTCCGGAAGAGCCCCATCTGTGCCTTCATCATCAGGATCCGCCGAACCGACGCGTCGAGCCTGGCCATGCTGATCCGGCCGCTCTCGACGGCCTGCGTCATCGCATCGATGGCCTTGGCGGGATCCGCCGGCATCAGGAGCAGGTCACTGCCGGCTTCGAACGCCCGCAGCACAGCCTCTTCCGGGCCGATTTCGCGGGCGATGGCGCCCATGTCGAGGGCATCGGTGGTGATGAGGCCATCGAAGCCGAGCGAGTCGCGCAGGATGCCGGTCAGGATCGCGGGCGAGAGCGTTCCCGGACGTGCAGCGCCGTTGTCGAGTCCGGGGAGCGCGATGTGCGCCGACATCACCGCATCGACGTGCGCCGCGATGGCGGCGCGGAACGGCACCAGTTCGAGAGTGTCGAATCGGCTCCACGGCGCGGTGATGGTCGGCAGCGACAAATGTGAATCGGTCTCTGTGTCGCCGTGTCCTGGGAAGTGCTTCGCGGTCGAAAGCATCCCGCCGGCGCGGATCCCTTCGATGGTCGCGGTCACCCAGCGCGCGACGTCGCGCGGATCGCCGCCGAACGAGCGGGTGTTGATGATCGGATTGTCGGGGTTGCTGTTGACGTCGGCAACCGGGGCGAACGCCAGATGCACCCCGAGGGCGCGGCCCTCGAGCGCGGTGATACGACCCATCTCGTACGCATCGGCGATATTGCCACCTGCCGCGACGCCCATCTGGGTCGGGAACGGCGTACCAGCCCGAACCCGCATAGTGATACCGCCTTCGAAGTCGGCGCCAATCAGGAGCGGGAGTGGCGCGCGACGTTGCAGTCGGTTCAACTTGGAGGCGACGCCCGCCGGGGTGCCGGTCGAGATGATGATCCCCCCGATGCCGAGATCCTCGACCCACTGGTAGGCCTTGATCATGCTCGGATCTGAATCCGGCGTGTCGTCGCCAAGGAGCCAGGGCATCACGAGTTGGCCGACCTTCTGGCGGACGGTCAGCCTGGCGAGGAGTGCGTCGACCGTGTCAGACGTTGGGCGAACGACGTCGACTTGTTCGGGGCGGACCTCTGGCGTTCGACCGGCGGTGGTCGCCGGGCTTGCGGCGGCGCATGCAACAGCGGTCAACACGGAGAGGAACGGGGCGGCATGAGGCACGACGTGAGATCCGGGATTCGGGTGGGGCAGGTAGCGCTGGCCATCGCCATCGCCATCGGATGCAGTCCGGTGCTCTCGGCCACGGCCGATAATCCGAACCAGGTGCGGCCAGGTATTGACGTTCTGCTCACCGATTCGTTGCACCTGATCCGTGGCAAGCGCGTCGGGTTCGTGACCAACCTGGCGGCTGTCGATGCCCGCGGCACAAGTGCGGTGGCGCGGATGCGGGCCGCACCGGTGACACTTGCCGCACTGTTCGGTCCGGAGCACGGTCTCACCGTGAGTGCCGCCCCGGGCGAGTCGGTCGCGTCGGGCGTCGACCGCGCCTCCGGGATCCCAATCTACTCGCTCTATGGGCGGACCGGGCGCATCACACCGGCGATGCTGCAGGGCATCGAGGTGCTGGTGGTCGACCTCCCCGACGTGGGGGCCCGCTACTACACGTACGTCAGCACCACGCTTGAGGTGATGCGCGCGGCGGCGGCAGCTGGGATCCCGGTGGTGATCGCCGACCGCCCCAACCCGCTGGGTGGGGTGATGCAGGGCAACATCCTGGACACCGCCTGGGCGTCAGCCGTCGGTCCGCTGGCGATCCCGATGCGCACCGGCCTGACCCTGGGCGAGGAGGTGGAGCTGGCCCGCGCCGACCTGGGCATCGGTGGGATTCTCACGGTGGTACCGGCGGCGGGTTGGACTCGTTCGATGGACTTTGATGCCACGGGCCTGCCGTTCCGCGCGCCGAGCCCCAACCTCAAGGATGTCGACGCGCTGTTCCACTATCCGGGGACGTGCCTGTTCGAGGGGACCGCGTTGTCGGTGGGGCGGGGAACCGACGTCCCGTTCCATCAGGTCGGCGCACCGTGGCTCGACACGACGGCCGTGCTGGCCCGGATGCGGGCATTCGACCTTCCGGGGGTCCGGTTCGAGGGGGTGACGTTCACGCCCCGCGATCCGGGCGACGGCAAGTTCGCCGGCACGACCGTGCGGGGCATCCGCTTGATCGTCACCGATCGGTTGACCTACGACCCGACCGCCACCGCGGTGCACCTCCTCTCGGCGATCCGGGCGGTGCATCCCGACGAGATTCGGATCGGCGGGTCGTTCGACCGGCTCGCCGGTGGGCCGACGCTGCGCGAGAAGCTGCTGCGGGGCGATGCGCCGGCGACGATCGCGGCGAGCTGGGCAACGGGGCTGACGGCGTATCGCGAACGCATCAAGCCGTTCCTGCTGTATCGGTGACGCGAAACTGCTGGCCGAGCCGCGGGCGTCAGCCCGCGGTTTGGCGGGCGACACGAGGAGATTGACCATGCGATCCACGATCACCTCACTCTGCAACTCGGATGACCTCCGGGGTAGTCCATGAAGTGGACTGAGGCCTACCGTACCGGATTTCCCGCGCTCGATGAGCAACACAAGATGCTCTTCCAGATGTCGGAGGACTTCCAGGCGGTGATCGCCGAGGGTGTCGGCGAGCGGAGCTATGGGGAGTTCCTCCACTCGCTGCGGCTCTTTGTTCGGGCACACCTCGGGGCGGAGGAGAGCTGCATGTTGCGCTTCCACTGCCCGGCCTTCGACGTCAACAAACGGGCCCACACATGGTTCTCGGGGTCGGTCGAAGAGTAGGAGGCGCGGTTCGAGCGGGATGGCTTCTCCGCGGTCGACGCCCAGGCGGCCTTGGAAATGGTTGACCGGTGGCTCCACGAGCACATCGGCCGGATCGACGTCGAATTGCTGCCGCTCTCGACGAAGGGGTGAGCCAGGTCCGAGAGAGGGTGGCCTTGCCACGGTATTTTGGATTGCTCCCCTCCGATCCGGCCGTTAGATTGGCGCATCCTCCGCCGCCCCATTCCGGGCGGCGGTACCGTGTGGACCCTCATGAATTGGGAGCCCGTGGCCAAGCTGGTTCCGGCGGCTGTCGAGCGGGGCTATATCCGGGCGACCACGCCGCTGGTTGAGGCGCTGGTCCGGTCGGGTGTCAAGCCGAATACCCTGACCACCGTCGGCGCGCTGATTATCGCCGCCTCCGCGGTGGCCTTCGGCGCCGGCGCAATCCATCTCGGCGGCTGGCTCGTGCTCGTCAGTGGCGTCGTCGACACCCTCGACGGCCAGGTGGCCCGCCATTCTGGCAAGACCTCCCCCTTCGGCGCCTTCTACGATTCGACACTCGACCGCGTCGGCGATGGCGCGTGCTTCATCGGCATCGCGGCCTACCTGCTCGCCGCGCCCGACGTGCGCTGGCGCCACACGGCGGTGATCATCTGCATGGTGGGCATCGTGGCCGCCCTGGTGGTCTCCTACATGCGGGCGCGTGCCGAGGGGCTTGGAGTCGAATGCAAGGTGGGGATCGCCCAGCGCGCCGAGCGGATCCTGCTGCTTGGGCTGCCCACTGCGTTCGGCGGAGCCGGCCCCGAGGCCCTCGTCCTCACCACCATTGTGGTGGCCCTCACCATATTGTCTCTGATAACCGTCGGCCAGCGATTCGCCCATGTGCACCGGGTGACCGCCGGAACCGGCACCTGACCAACCCCGAAAGGATCCTTGACGTGACCGAAACAAACGCCCGGACTGTCGCCCCAGCAACCGGAAAACTCGGTGTGCTGTGCGTGGGACTTGGGGCGGTGGCCTCGACCTTCATCGCGGGTGTGGAACTCGCCCGGCGCGGCATGTCCAAGCCGACCGGTTCACTCTCCCAGCTCGCGACGCTCCGACTCGGCAAGCGGACCGACGGGCGTTCACCTCTGATCAAGGATTTTGTCCCGATCACGCCACTCGAGGATCTCGTCTTCGGCGCGTGGGATCCGGTCCCGGATGATCTCTACCAGTCGTGCCTCCACTGCGGGGTGTTCGACAAGCATGATCACATCCACCCGATCAAGGACTTCCTCGAGACCATCAAGCCGATGCCGGCCGTGTTCGATCAGTACTACGTCAAGCGGCTCGAAGGGACGAACGTCAAGACCGGGAGCAGCAAGCGGGATCTCGCGGAGCAGCTTCGCACCGACATCCGTGCCTTCAAGAAGGCGCATGGTGTCGAGCGGTGCGTGATGGTGTGGTGTGCCTCGACCGAGGTGTACATCGTGGCGGGCGCCGTGCACCAGTCGATCGAGGCGTTCGAGGCGGGCATGGAGGCCAACGATCCGACGATCGCGCCGTCCCAGTTGTACGCCTGGGCCGCCCTCAAGGAGGGGGTGCCGTTCGCGAACGGCGCACCGAACCTGACCTGCGATTTTCCGGCGATGGTCGAGCTGGCGAAGCGCGAAGGTGTCGCCATCGGCGGCAAGGACTTCAAGACCGGTCAGACGATGCTGAAGACCGTGCTTGCGCCGATGTTCAAGGCACGCATGCTCGGTGTGGCCGGCTGGTACTCGACCAACATCCTCGGCAATCGCGACGGCGAGGTCCTCGATGATCCCGAGTCGTTCAAGACCAAGGAAGAGTCGAAGCTTGGCGTGCTCGAGCACATTCTCCAGCCGCAACTCTATCCTGAACTGTACGGCAAGATGTATCACAAAGTGCGGATCAACTACTATCCGCCACGTGGGGACAACAAGGAGGGGTGGGACAACATCGACATCTTCGGGTGGTGTGGCTACCCGATGCAGATCAAGGTCGACTTCCTCTGCCGTGACTCGATCCTCGCCGCGCCGCTCGTGCTCGATCTCGCACTCTTCTTCGATCTCGCGCAGCGAGCCGGGATGAGCGGGATTCAGGAATGGCTCTCGTTCTACTTCAAGAGCCCACAGACCGCACCGGGGCTCTATCCGGAGCACGATCTCTTCATCCAGCAGACCAAGTTCAAGAACACCCTGCGGTGGATGATGGGCGAGGATATGATCACGCACCTCGGGCAGGAGTACTACCAGGAGGCTTGATCCAGCCATGCAGTATTTTCACCGAACACCCGTCCAACCCGATGCCGTGATGGAGCTAGTCGTGAGTCACTTCGGCTCGCGACTGGCTCCGGAGATCGAGGATGCGCGTCGGCGTCGCTACAGCGGCGCCCTCGGGCGGGTCACGATCACTGCCGTGCCCGAGGGTGGGCACTACACCCTCGTCACTGTGATCACTGACCAACCCGCGGAGAGCGAGCTCGACAAGCTCGCGAAACGGTTCCTCGGCGAGGTGCATGTCCTGGCCCATCCCGATCACGCGCTTCGCGGCGCGTACTGAGAGCACCCTCGTGGTCATTCGACTCCTGCCCCGCGATGAACGGTTCTTCGAACTGTTCACTTCGCTTGCTCAGCATTCGCTCGCGGGGGCCCGGCACCTCGCGGAATTGCTGACCCGACGAGATCCGGAACGGTGGCAACTGGTCGAGACGATTCGCGGACTCGAACAGGCCGCCGACGAGATCAACGCCGAGATCATCGCCCGGCTTGATCGCTCGTTCATCACGCCGTTCGATCGCGAGGACATTCACGCGCTGGCCTCGCGTCTCGATGACATCATCGATCACATCGACGGCGCCGCCTCGCGCGTGAAGATCTTCCGCGCAGAGCAGACACCCGATGGTGCCGTGCTGATCGCCGAGGTGATCCAACGGATGGTGGCCGAGGTGGTCCGGGCCGTGCGTGGCCTTGAGGAAGGGCCACCCGCAGCGGTCCTCGCGGCATGCCACAACATCCGCCAGCTTGAGGAGGAGGGCGACCATCTCTATCAGGAGTGGCTGGGTCGCCTCTTCGACAACGGGACCGATCCGCTCACGGTGATCAAGTGGAAGGAACTCTACGACATTCTCGAGGCGACACTCGATGTCGCAGAGGATGCCGCCAATGTCCTGGAGTCGGTCACCCTCAAGCACGCCTGATCGATGGACCATTCGCTGACGTTCGTGCTGATCGTCGTTGGGATCGCGCTGGTCTTCGATTTCATCAACGGCTTTCATGACAGCGCCAATTCGATCGCCACGGTCGTCGCGACGCGTGTCCTCTCGCCGCGCGTGGCGGTGGCGTGGGCGGCCGGATTCAATTTCGCCGCCGCCTTCGTGGTGGGGACCGCCGTCGCCAAGACCATCTCCAAGGGGCTGGTCGATCCAAGTGTCGTCACCCCGACGCTCATCGCCGCCGCGCTCCTCGGTGCGATCATCTGGAATCTGGTCACCTGGTATTTCGGACTGCCGAGCTCGTCGTCACACGCGCTCCTCGGTGGATATGCCGGTGCTGCGCTCGCGAAGGCCGGCATCGGGGCGATCATTCCCTCCGGTTGGATCCTGCCGATCGCCGCCATCCTGATCTCGCCGCTCCTTGGCATGATCCTGGGCCTGCTGCTCTCGGTCGCACTGTCGTGGGCGCTCTGGAAACAGCACGCCCGCACCATGGAGGCGCTCTTCCGGCGATTGCAGCTCGTCTCGGCGGGACTCTATTCGCTGGCGCACGGCTCCAACGATGCCCAGAAGACGATGGGGATCATCGTCGGTCTGTTGGTCGCATCGCAGGACCTGTTTGCAGGACACACCGGTGTGCTCGGCATGATGCACCTGACGACCCTCGACACGATTCCACTCTGGGTGGAGATGTCGGCCTATACCGCGATCGCGTGCGGCACCGCGATGGGCGGCTGGCGCATCGTCCGGACGATGGGAACCAAGATCACGAAGTTGAAGCCATTCGGTGGCTTCTGTGCCGAGACCGGTGGTGCGATGACGATCCTGCTGGCATCGTTGCTCGGCGTCCCGGTCAGCACGACCCACACAATCACGGGCGCGATCGTTGGGGTCGGTGCCTCGCGCCGACTGGCCGCAGTCCGTTGGGGAGTCGCCGGCCGAATCGTCTGGGCCTGGATTCTGACGATCCCGCTCAGTGCCCTGGTTGCGGCCCTCTGCTTCTGGCTCCTCGATCTGGCTTGACCCTTCCCACCTGCGCGTCGAGCTTTCGTCAACCCCTTCCTCCTGTCACGAGGCATCA
>JBBSPX010000035.1:0-20009 GCA_038258395.1 Gemmatimonadales bacterium
CAGGCTCTCGAAGCTGCGCCCCTCACCGAGACGCCTGAGGTTCCGGAATCCTGCGTCGCGGCGCCGCTGCGCCTGGGTGGGGAGTGCTCGGAGTGCCGCATTCCGGAGATTGGGATACACGGTCACCGTCCACGGCAGCTCACGCTTCCCTTGGCGCCAGGCGAGTCCCCATGGGCCCTGGACACGCAGCACCAATCGCCCAGCCGTACCGCGGCCGCGGGCGGTGGCCAACAACGTCTGCGTCTCCCGGTGCACTCCGTCCGGTGCCAACGTCAGGTGGCGCTCGTGAGCCTCCTTTCCGGCGAACATCTCCGGCCATGCCTCACGCACTTGCACCGTCAGCCTGCGATCGGTCGGATTGATCCAGTCGTAGTGGACTGGCAGTGCCCGTCCGACCGAGAACGCCGGCGGTGCCTCTCGTTCTATCGGGAATGCTTGCAGGCTGACGTCCCAACTGCGGGTCCAGTCAACCAGCAACGCCGCGACCCAGAGCACGTCAGAGACCAGCAGCACTGCCGCGGCCTCTGGTCGCCAGAAGGAGAGCGGGGCGAGGATCGCGAGTGCAGCGGCGATCCGGAACCAGCGCGTGGTTGGCAAGATCATCCGTGCGGCGCGTCGATGCGCTGCACCAGCGTGGTGAGTGCCTCGTCGGCGCTCACGCCTTCGAGATCGAGTTCCGGCGCCACCATCACCCTGTGGCGGAGGACGGCGAGTGCCAGCCCTTTCACGTCATCGGGGATCACGAAGTCACGCCCATCGAGGAGGGCGGCTGCCTGTGACAATTTGAGCAGTGCGACGCTCGCGCGGGGTGAGGCGCCGAGCGTGAGTGCGGGTGCACCGCGCGTGGCGCGGACCAGTGCGGTGATGTAGGCGACAAGTGACGGTTGCACCCGCACCGCGCGGACGGCCCTCCGGAGCGTCATCAGGCCCTCGGCATCGAGCACCGGTGTGATCCCGAAGGTCGCCGCTTCCGACGACTCGAATCCGTCAAGCACACGGTTGAGCACACCCTGCTCGGTCGCGTCGTCGGGGTAGTTCAGTATGCTCTTGAGCATGAAGCGGTCGAGTTCGGCCTCGGGGAGCGGATATGTCCCCTCGAACTCGATCGGGTTCTGGGTCGCAAATACCGTGAACGGTGGTGACATCGCGTGTCGGATGCCATCGACGGTCACGCTCCGATCCTCCATCGCCTCAAGCAGTGCGGCCTGGGTCTTGGCCGGTGCGCGGTTGATCTCGTCGGCGAGCACCAGGTCAGCGAAGAGTGGCCCCGGACGGAACGTGAACCCGGCCCCGACCTCCAAAATGCTGACACCGGTGATATCGGATGGCATCAGGTCGGGTGTGAACTGGATGCGGCGGAACATCAGGCCCAGTGCTTGGTTAAGCGAGCGCACCATGAGCGTCTTCGCGGTGCCGGGTGGCCCCTCGAGCAAGACATGTCCCTGGGCCAAGAGCGCCAACAGCGCCTCGCGGAGCACGGCATCCTGTCCGAGCACCACCTGGCGGAGCTGGTCGAGGACGCGTGCGGCGGCATCGGCGTGGACACGGAGATCGGTAGTGTTCAGGGCTGTAGGCTCTTCCATACATCCTCCACGGCATTGGCGGTGCGCAGGACACTCGATCGAGGTTGTCCTGGTGCGGTCAGTTGTTGTAGCTCGGCAATTGCGCTCGCAGTCGTTGGGGTGCTGGCCTGCCTGGCGAATCGGTCGAGCCACGCGCGCCAGTCACCGCGTGCACGCAGACTGCTCACCGCGAGACGCCGTCGCAGCCCTCGTACCTGTGCGGCGATCGCCTCGTCGTGGCCGTCGGCCGCCGACAAGGCCGTGGCGAGGGCCCGGACATGTTCGAGCGGAGACCGGCGTGGCTGATGCCGGTGCCGCCGGATTGGACCAAATCGAATCGTACCTGCCAGCAGGATCAGCAGTCCGACCGCGACCAGTTGCCACACCGCCCATCCCCAGGGAGACCGAGCACTCCAGGCGAGCGTCTCGCGACCGAGTGATCCCGAGGCGCCGTAGCCCTGATGGAATTCGTCGAAGACCACCACATCGTATCCCCGCGTGACCAGGCCGAGTGCGAACGGTCCGGCGTCGGTCTCGCGCATGGTACGATTGCGGAAGAGGTTGGCGTCTGAAACCAGCGTTACGGTGTGGTCGACATCGGCGCGTTCGAGTCGGAGGGCCACGTCACCGTCTTTCGAACCGAGCAACGGGGTCACCGAACGCATCGGTGGAACGGTGCATTCCTCAACCAGGGCATCGTTGGCTCGACTCGAATCGCGTTGAACGAGACTCGTGGTCGGCACAAGCGTACCGCTCACGCGCGGCGCAGCGTTGCCCTGCATCGGCACGGTGCTTGAGTCGAAGGCGCTACCGGTGAACTTGTAGCCGAAGCAGCGCATCAGGCCACTGGTGCCGCGACCGGCAAGCAGCAAGTCGGTGCGCGCACTGTACCTAACGAGCGCGGCGACCTCGGTCGGCGAAAGCCTTTCCAGTGGATCGAGGATCACCAGGAGTGTTCGGGCGCCGCTATCGGGCGTGGTCAAACGTTGCGGCCGCTGGCGAAACCGCCGGACTTGGACGCCCAGACGCGCACTCGCTTCGAACAGCGCCTTGCTGCCGAGCGGGCCGGCGCGGAGTGTCGACGCGCGTCGGTCGCGATCGGCCGTGGGTCGCTGGGCGACCACCGCCACGCTCGTCACCAAGGCGACGAATGTCAGCAGGGCAAGGCCCAGTTCAGTGCGCGGGCGCATAGCGGTCCGGATCGACGGCTGTTTGCCAGGCGGCGTACTCCACGGGTCCGCACGGCCAGCGGGCAAAGAGGTAGCCATACAGCGAGCGCACGGTCCGCTCGAATTCGTCGCGCGACTCCGGCGAGAGTCTGACCTTCCGTGCATACTCGGCCGGCGTCGTGCTCGGCTGGATCGTGAGCGCTGTACGCGCCTGGAGTGACAGAAGCAGTGTCTGGAAGTCGGCCTCCATCGCCGCACGGAACTGCCCCGTTGCGGCGAGTCGACTGGCTTCCTGACGGAACCATTCAGCGTCGCGCGCAATATCCTCCGGGAGGGGCGGTCCGTCCTGCGTGATGCTCCCGGTCCGCACCGTCTTGATGAACACCCAGAGCGCGTGCCCGACGATCAGCAGCAGGGCGAGGACTGTCCCGTAGAGGAGGAGCCGGAAGCCCAAGGGGCTCGCCTGTTGGAAATCCCGGAGCCAGAGGATGAACGCACCCCAGGCGCGGCGAAGCCACGCCCACGGGTCAGCATCCGGGACCCAGTCATAGGCTCGGGACTGGAACACCCGGTCGAGCACCAGACGCAGGCTGTCGGCCTGCTGGGTGTGCATCACGCTGTGCCGGACGCTGCGGCCATGAGCTCAAGGTCGAACCCTTCCTTCCGGACACGCATGTCATAGTAGAGCACGACCACCACCGCGTAGACGAACGGATAGATGAAGATTCGCAACAACAGGGTCAGTACCGGTGCGATCCACAAGGGCCAAGCCCCGAGGACCGAGCCGATACTGCCAATGACCAGGACGACCATCATGGGAATTACCATGAGCAGGGAACCCACGAAGATTGTCGTTATCACCTTACCGCGAGCGCCCTTGGTGAGGTCCCACGACCGCCGCATCGCGTCCATCGGACGGATCGGCGCCTCGATCACGAGTGCCGTATTGGCAAGCGCGAGGCCGGCAATCGCGATGAATCCGGGAATGACGAGCAGAAGGAACCCGACCATGACCAGCAGCCCGCTCAATGCGGAGAGGATCACGAGTGGCAGCAGGAATGGCATGGCGCGGCTGATCGCCTCGCTCGCCGTCACCCGCCGGCCGAGGTAGGCGCCGGCGATGACGAAGGTCGAGGCGGCGACGGCGATCGAACTGAAGAGGAAGCCGAGAAAGAGCTGGAGGAGGAAGAGCAGAGGGTCGGTCAGTGGTGAGAGACCGGCGACTTCGAGGTAGACACCCAGCAGGCCCGGCAGTATCTGCATTGCGGCGGCGATCGTGACGAGGGCCACGAACTGATTGCGGTACAAGCCGAAGGCCGTGTCGAGGACCTCGCCCATGGAGAGAGGGCGCAAGACGGGAACGGTCATCTCAGAAACTCCAAGAAGGTGGGGTCGGCGCGAGCGGCATCCGCTCCTGTAGATTACAGCCGCCTCGCCTTTCCGGCACCCCACGACCTGGATTCTCATGCCCGATCCGGCGCCCACGGACTTTCGTCAGCATCTGGCACTCGAGACTCCCGAGCATGTCATGCTCGATCTCGAGATCGCTGGGGTGGGGAGTCGCGTTCTCGCGGCGGTGATCGACTGGATGATCGTCGGTCTGCTGGTGGCGGTGACCGGCGTGGCTTTCGCCTGGGTCGCCCCCTCGGCGCGGTGGATCGTGGCCATCGGCATCGGCCTGACCTTCGGGATCATCTACGGTTACTTCACGCTGTTTGAGGGTCTCCGCGGCGGTCAGACGCCGGGCAAGCGGCGGCTCGATATTCGAGTGATCCGGGATACCGGGCACGGGGTGACGCTGGCCGAAGCGGCGGCACGCAACCTCCTGATCCCCATTGACCTGATCGGCCTGATCGGCGTGATCCTCATCGCGGTCACACCGAGGGGTCGTCGCTTGGGTGACATGGTGGCCGGAACGGTGGTGGTCCGTGATCGCCCGATCCGCGCGGCTGCACCGATCCCCACCGTAGCTTGGTTGGCAGTCCCTGCCGAGGCGTCGTCTGGGACGCCGGTCCTCTCCGATGCCGACTTCCAGTTGTTGCGTGCCTTCGTCGATCGGGCGCCCGAGCTTCCCGCTGCCGCACGCGCTCGATTGGCGATCGAATTGGGCACCCGATTCCATGAGGTCCTTCCCACCGATAGGGGGGGGGAGACGCTCGAACGCCTCCGCGCACTGCACGCCGACGAACAGTCGCGGCGCCAGAGTCGGTTCGGCAGTCGTGGTGCTGCGCGGGGCGCGGGTGCCACGTCCGCGGTCGCGGAACGGTTGGTCGTGCGCCAGTCGGCCCGGTGGGCGGAGTTCCAGGTGATGGCCGATCGGGTGGCTCGGGGCGGACTCGAGTCACTCAAACCAACCGAATTGCCGGATTTCGCCGAGCGATACCGCGAGATGGCGGCCGATCTGGCGCGTGCACGGACCTACAAGGCCGATCCGGTCGTCCAGCTCCGGCTCGAGCGGATGGTAGCTGCCGGCCATAACGCGCTGTACCGTGTCGATCGCCGGACATGGCGCCGCATGGCGACCTTTCTGGCACTGGAGGCACCGGCCGCCGTGGTCGCCAATCGGCGGACCGTCCTGCTCGCCTTCATCGCCTTCATTTTGCCGGCGCTTGCCGGCTTTGCGCTGCTCCGCGAGCGCCCGGAACTTGCCCCCGAGCTGATTCCCGACACGATGCTCGAACGTATCGAGTCAGGCGCGGCCCGGACCGAGGCCGGGCTTGGCTACCTCGTCGCCGACGCTTCGGATCGTCCGGTGATCGCCGTCTCGATCATCACCAACAATCTCCGGGTCGCGGTGATCGCGTTCGCCTCGGGCATCATCTTCGGCGTGGGTTCACTTGTCGCACTCGCGTTCAACGGCCTCTCTTTCGGCGCGATCTCCGGAGCGTTCGACAACGCCGGGATGCTTGGCTACCTCTGGACGTTCGTCGTCGGACATGGTGTACTCGAGCTCTTCGCCATCTGGGTCGCCGGTGCTGCCGGATTTCTGCTCGGTGGTGCACTGATCCGACCGGGCGACTATTCACGGAGCGATGCGATGGTCATAGCAGGGCGCACCGCGATGCAACTGGTCGCTGCGTCGGCGGTGATGCTCCTCGTGGCCGGCCTCATCGAAGGGTTCATTTCTGCCAGCAACTGGCCACTCGCCGCGCGCGCGGCGGTAAGTGTCGCGAGCCTCGCGCTGCTCGTCGGGTACCTTGGGATGGGAGCGAGATGGGGGATGGAAGTTGAACGATGAACGATGAACGATGAAGGTTTAACGACGGACGCGTGACGCTCCACGCGTATCCTCCGCCTCGGGTTGCCGACTTCTCACAGCTCAGCCCGCTCGTCTCACTCCTCCATCACTTCACCTCAAACATATTGCTCCGGACTTCCACGTCGGTGCCGCCATCGGGCTGTGCGCTGAACAGGACTCGGTAACGGCCCACCGTGTCAGGAGAGGGCACATTGAAGGCGAAGTCGGAGCCCTCGGCAACTATCATCACGAGCTGAATGCAGCTTTTGAACGAGACCAGCCGCTGCCACTCACCGGTTGCCGGGTCACCGCGTTCGAGGCCTGCCGTACAGCCTAGGGGACCGACCGTGATGTCGCCGGAACTCCGATTCTGGAGTACGACTGGGATGTCGGTGCCGAGCGCGATGCTGGGAGTGGTGACGACAGCGTACAGCCCACGAGGATTGCTCGGCTCCGTGGGGCTGCGACTGCAGGCGAGAGCGGCGAGGAGGAGGGCGGCGGGGACGGCCTTCATCAAACGAGCGCTGGATACCATGGGGTACCTCTGGTGGTGGGGTGGGACTAGACCAATATGACGCCCGGCACCTCGAAATGGTCACCCGCTGCCCCAATCGGATCGAAAGTGATCGGATCCTGATATGATGCGGGGATGGCCCGGCATCCCGACTCCGCGCGCGCGCTCCTTGGTCAGCGCGACTACATGATCTATCTCAGCACTCGGTCGCTCGGGGTCCTGGCGACGGCGGCACAGAGTGTCACAATGGGCTGGCAGGTCTACGACATGGCCCGCGCCGAGCGGGGGGTCGCCGAGTCGGCGCTGTATGTGGGGTTCCTGGGGCTGGTGACATTCCTGCCGCTCTTCCTGTTGGCGCTCCCGGCCGGCGTGGTCGCCGATCGCTATCCACGGAAGCGAGTCCTCTCCATTTGCTTTGTGGGTGAGGCTGTCTGTGCCGCGCTGCTGGTGGGTACAGCGCTGAGTGGTCGCCTGACCGTGAGTCTGCTGCTCGCTATCGCGGTGCTGTTCGGTATCTCCCGCGCCTTCCGGGCACCGGCCGGCGTGGCACTCGCCCCGATGCTCGTGCCGGAGGTGCTGCTGCCGCGTGCCATTGCCTGGAGCTCCCTTGCCTTCCAGATGGGTGCCATCGGTGGTCCGGTGCTCGCGGGTTACATGGTCGGGCGCTGGTCGTCGACTCACTCCTATGCGGTCTCGCTGGTGCTCTATCTCGTCCCGGTCCTCGGCTTGGCATTTGTCCGGCATCCCACCAAGCCGGCACCGCATGTCGGGTCGCCCATCGATCGCGTCAAGGAAGGGATCGCCTACATCCGGAGTAATCGCATCGTGTTGGGTGCCATCTCACTCGATCTCTTTGCGGTGTTGCTGGGCGGCGCAACCGCCTTGCTGCCGGTGTTTGCACGCGACATCCTGCATGTCGGTGCCGAAGGGTTCGGTGTGCTTCGATCGGCTCCGGCCGTCGGCGCCGCACTGGTGGCACTGGTGCTGGCGTCTCGCCCGATTCGGCAACGCGCCGGTGCCGCGATGTTCGGCGGGGTTGCGCTCTTCGGTGTCGCCACGATTGTCTTCGCGCTCTCGAGGAACTTCGGCGTCTCCCTGCTCGCGCTCTTCACCTTGGGCGGCGCCGACATGGTGTCGGTCTATGTCCGGCAGACCCTGATCCAGATCGTGACGCCCGATGCAATGCGCGGCCGCGTGGCCTCGGTGTCGTTCCTGTTCATCGGCGCCTCGAATGAGTTGGGGGAATTCGAGAGCGGTGTCACCGCACGCCTTGTCGGTCCCGTCATCGCCGCCACACTGGGCGGCATCGGGTCGCTGGGGATCACTGCGCTCTGGACGCGGGTGTTCCCGAGTCTCCGGGCGGTTGACCGGCTGGGGTAGGTGGAGGAGGGACGGACGCTGGCGCAGGTGCTACCCAGAGATATCGCGGCGTGATCCGATCCCCGGCACGGTCGAGGACTCCGCGTTCGAGTATCCGCTGATCGCGATCGAGTCCGCTGACCGCACTGAAGACAATCGAGTCAGTGAAGAAGGCGATGCCATGGATTCGTAATGCAGGCCACCTGATCACGGTTAGGGGCCACGGGTCATCCGCGTCACACGGCGGCGTGATCTGCACGTCGCGGAGGTTGGGCTGCGGATAACCCGACGGCGTGATCCTCCTCGGATCGAGCGCGATGCGATTGATATCCACGCAGACGATCAGTGACACCGGGGTGTTCACCACGCTATGTCGGAGGGCGATGTACTCGCGAATGGCGAGGACGTGCAGCGTGGGCGACGCCTCCTGGGCTGCCAGCGGTTGGGCACAGCACAATGTCAGGATTGCGAATCCTTGCCTGCGATTCATGGTGTGCCCTTCGAAGTGGAATCGACTCGACAAATGATAGCGGTTCCGTCGTCGTCACCGGCCATCAGGCCGCGCCCCCTGCTGTCAAACCGACCACGGCCATCTGCCCGCGTTTTGGGCCGCGAATCCGAGAAGTATCGGCATTCCGTCCCGCAATGCGGCAGGATGGGCCGCTTGCCCACGTGTATATACAGCACTATCGTACGATGGAGTTCATATGGGATCCTTCGAAGGATCAGGCGACGCGGGACCATCGGAAGTTCGGGTTCGCATTGGCGGCGCGGATTTTCGGGAGCGAAACGTTCGAACGTCCTTATGTGCGTGAGGAGTATGGAGAGCCTCGGGTAATTGCGATCGGGGCCGTTGACGGCACGGTCTTGACGGTGGTCTACACGGACCGAACCACGTCAGCCGGTACGATCATCCGCCGAATCATATCTGCCAGAAGGAGCAATCGCCGTGAGCGCCAAGCGTACCAAGGGAGGGTCGGGGCGAAAGACCCCGATGCCGGGGCGTGAGGTGCGGGTGCTATCGGGCGATCTTGGAGCCGGCTGGTTTGACGCGGGTCACTTCGGTGCCGTCGACCCCGATTCAGAGCCTGATGACCCGGAACTCGTCGGCCTCCCGGATGATTTCTGGGAGGCAGGGGTCGTGGTCTCAGCCGCATTCAAGGAGCCGATCTCCATCCGCCTCGATGCGGACATCCTCACATGGTTCCGTGCGGCGGGCCCACGCTACCAAAGCCGGATCAATGCTGTCCTGCGATCCTATGTCCAGCATCACCAGCGAAAGGAGGGGTGAGCTCGCGCTCGCGCGCATCGATCTCGCTGTGACAGAGGGATCTACAGCCATCGCCTCACGCGCCGTTGGTAGTCGAGGTACTCCTGCCCGAACTTGCGCTCGAGGTACGCCTCCTCGGGGAGGATGGCGTATCGCTGCAGCAGCCAGCCAACCACGGGTGTGAGCATCACCAGCCACCAGTTCATCATGATGATCGCCACACCGACGCAGATCAGGACCATCTGCAGGTACATCGGATTCCGGGTGATTTGGAATGGTCCGCGCGTTTCAATGCACGGCGTCGGTGTCCATGGGATCTCACTCTGCCCGCTTCGGCGGAACAAGATCACGGCCCGAAGTCCGAACACGAGGATGGCGCCGGCCACGACACCACCGCCGATCCAGTAGCGGAGCGGTACCGGGAGGAGAAGACCGTAGGTGAGCGGCCAGATGCGATTGAGAACGACGCTGACCAGAAGAGCGAAGAGCGGTATCAGCGGCGGTGGGAATCGCACCGCCGCCGCATCCGCATGGTGAGTCATGGACACGCCCTTTGCTGAGGAGTACGCTCTGCCAACTATGACTCCACCGGCCCCGAGCAGTCAATCATCTCCGCTGCCGCCTCCCGGTACCGTGCGCCGCGCACTTCGATCGTGGTGGTGGCGAGCGCGATCTCTGCCACGTCGGCGGCGGTGAACTCAACGTCGGCCGCGCCGACATTCTCATCCAGACGATGCTGCTTCGTGGTGCCAGGGATCGGGACAATCCACGGCTTCTGGCCCAGCAGCCACGCGAGGGCGATTTGCGCCGGTGTCGCGCCTTTGGCTGTCGCGATGCGCTGCAGCAGGTCGACCAGTGCCTGATTGGAGCGGCGGTTCTCCTCGGAGAATCGCGGCAATGTCTGTCGGAAGTCGGTCGCGCTCAGTGCTGTCGACACGTCGAGCGTGCCAGTCAGAAATCCGCGACCGAGTGGGGAGTAGGGAACAAGGCCGATGCCCAGCTCCTCGAGGGTCGGGAATGTCTTGGTCTCCGGCTCACGCCACCAGATCGAATACTCGCTCTGCAGTGCCGCCACCGGCTGCACCGCGTGCGCGCGTCGAATCGTATCGGCGCTCGCCTCGGAAAGGCCGAAGTGGAGCACCTTCCCCTCGTCGATGAGCTGCCTGACGGTCCCAGCGACGTCTTCGATCGGGACGGTCGGATCGACGCGGTGCTGGTACAGCAAGTCGATTCGGTCGGTACGGAGGCGCCGCAGCATCCCGTCGACTGCCATCCGAATGTGTGACGGTTGACTGTTGAGCCCACCGAGGTTCTCTCCGGTAGCGGGATCGATGTTGAATCCGAACTTGGTGGCGATGACGACCCGAGCGCG
This sequence comes from Gemmatimonadales bacterium, assembly GCA_038258395.1. Lineage (GTDB taxonomy): Bacteria > Gemmatimonadota > Gemmatimonadetes > Gemmatimonadales > GWC2-71-9 > Palsa-1233. The sequence goes on from JBBSPX010000035.1 coordinate 10,485, forward strand.
CATCGGTTCCAGGGCCTCACCGACCACCAACTCATTCGTGAAGGGCCCATACATCTCGGCGGTATCGAAGAGTGTGACGCCACGATCTACGCCATGACGGATCAGTGCGATCGCGTCGGCGTGATCGGTCGGTACACCGTAGCCATGACTGAGTCCCATGCAGCCGAGGCCGATGGCGGACACCTGAAGATCGGGACCGAGAGTGCGTGTGAGCATGTCGTACGATAACGGAGGTGCCCCCTCATCCCCGGGAGCAGTCGATAGTGGCCAGGTCCGGACGCCGGTAGATCAGTGCCATCTCCATGCCGGAACGGTGCGGTTCGTGCTCCCTTGGTTTTTGACCAAGGAGCCTACAGACCAATACGGTTGCACGAGATTCGGATTGCCACTGCGTTAGCGGTTGGCTGCGTCGGGCCGATCACGTCCTGGAACGCTCTTGCGGTACCCCGCAGGGTGTCACCACGCACGGCCAGCCTGAGGTTGACGCCCGCGAAGCCGGTGGACCAGTGGAGACTGACCGTATCGGCGCCCCGAAGTCGCCACCCCGGAACCAGGCGACGAATGGCCGGCGTCAGCGGCGCTGAGGTGACGGTGTAGTATCCCTGCCGACTTGCGCGTAACGTGGAGTCCAACCGAAAGGTGGCCGGTGGTTGGTGGTAGTCGGCTGATCCGGACGGGAACGGTCCTGACCATTCGCCGAGCGTGATGGTGTAGCATCCCGCGACAGAGGCGATGCTGGGTGTCGATTGCGCGGTGAGGCCACTCGCGAACAATGCGAGCGCCACCAGGGAATTGCCCGCCGTACGAATCACGTGCTATCCTCCAATGCCTTGCCAGCTGGCCGAACGCAACGGCGAATCAGTAATGATACTCCCAGTCCCACGGCATCCCCGTCCCACCCAGAATCGCCCGCGCCAACTCGGGATAGATCCGCTCAGCGCGCACGTCGTTCGAGAGCATCACCACACAACGCTGTGTCCGCTCGATGCAGATCACCATGTTGCCGGTCCACTCATTGTGCCCGCCCTTGAACCAGACTCGCCCAAGACTGTCCTGGAAGGTCACCAACCCGAGGCCGGCAGACAGTTGGATCCGAGTGTTGCCCGGGTTCGTGTCCGGAACGAGCGTCGGGAATTGGTGCCGCGATGTGATGGGCAATTGCGGCCGCATCATCTCGGCGCGCGACGCGGGCGTCAGTCCCTCGCCACGCACGAGGCCGGCCCACATCCGTGCCTGATCCGCGATGTCGGTGTCCATCGACCCGGCGGCGCTCACATTCGAACGTTCGTCATGCGGCTCGGGCGTGCCGTCGAGACCAAAGCCATCAGCGAGATTCGCGCGGAAATCTGGCCGCCACTGCATGCTGGTCCGGGGCATCCCGAAGCGATCGAAGACGCGCGTCTGCATCTCGTGCCCGACATCGAGGCCGAGCGCCTCTTCGAGAATCAGTTGCGCGAGGTAGAGACCCTCGCCGGAGTAGCCGTAACGAGTGCCGGGATCGTAGTGGAAGCGGAGTGTGTTGTCGTCCTCGAGCCAGCGGAAGTTGGCGAAGCCGGTGGAATGGGTGAGCAGGATCCGCATCGTAAGCTGCTTCCAGCGATCGTCGGCGGCGAGATCGTGGTAGTCATCGTATTCGGGCAGCGGGCGAGGGAGGAGCTCGGTGATTGGCGTATCGAGGTCGAACCGACCCTCATCGACGAGCTGCATCACCATGTACGTGAACGCGGTCTTGGTGAGCGACGCGCCGTACATGATCGTCTCGGTCGTGAGCGGCTTGCCGGCCGAGTCGCGGATGCCGTATGCTGCGACATGCACCACGGCGCCTGAGTCGATCACGGCCACGGCCAGCCCCTGGACCTGTTCGCGCTGCATGAGTGCCTGGGCAGTGCTGTCGAGCGTGGCGGCACTGGGGAGTGCATCGAGCGGAGGCGTCGGCTTGCAACCGACGGCGGCGAGGAGCGAGAGGGTGGCGGTCGTGTGCTTCAAAGCCAAGAGGTGCTCCGGCTGGTTGGTTGGGACGAATCGGATTTGGGAATCTGCGGCCCGATTGCGATGGGGGCAACATGGGCTCGCTCGGACTCCTGGATCGAGGTCATGCGAGAGGAAGCGGTGAGTAGCGCCCTCAACCACGTCTCCTGGGTGATGTCCGCGGCGAGATCGTGATCGCCAGCCGATGCGTGGATCGCGATCCCGCTCAGCGCATCGGCCTCATCGGTGTAAATCGTCTCGAACTGCTGGTCCAAATCTGTCATCGCCGCCCTCGCCCCGGTGAACCCTCATACAACAATGACACCTGAGGAGCGGGAAACCCACGGGGACTACCCCTCCGCGAACATCTCCTGGAGCACACCGAGGATGCGGGTCAGCGTTACGCTACTCAGTTTGCCGACCCGCTTGGTGAGCCGGGCGCGATCAACGGTGCGAAGCTGATCAAGCACGACGAAGCCTGACTTCCGGGCGAACTGGCAGGGGACACGGAACGGATACGCTCGGGTACCAGTCGTGAGTGGTGCGACGATGAAGGTCGAGAGCGCACCATTCAACTCGTTGGGAGAGACGATCACACAGGGGCGGGTCTTCCGGATCTCCCGTCCGAGTGTCGAATCGAGTGCCACGAGGAAGACATCACCGCGGGCGAAGCGCAGGGCACTCACCACGTCCACTCGTCGCGGTCGAATTCGGTGGGTACGATTGGATCGATGAGTCCCTCATCCGTTTCAGCAATTTTCCCCGCTGCCTCGGCCCAGCCGGCTCGGACCGACGTCACCGGGCGGATCACCAGCGACTGGCCCTCCAGCTCGATCTCGACACCCCCCTCAAGCCCTACCTGTTCGATCAGCGGCTTGGGAATGCGGATGCCGCGGGAATTGCCGATGCGAATCAGCTTGGCCTTCATATGGACTCTGGGTAGCGAGGTACCCACAATGTAGTTCCTTCCGTTGACTGGAGGCGAAATTGGCGTTGTGGGCGGAAGGTGTCGGCAGGAGGAGGGCAGGGGGTCTCGGATCCTCGCATGACAGGACAAATGCGCGCGGCCCCAGGCCTTCTCGGCACTGAAACCCGGTAAACCGGGCCAAGTGGGCAGGCGCAACGATTGTGCTCCCAACTGGGGCAAGGCGGGTTTACCCGCGCTCAGTGCCGAGCCGAGCCGCGGCTGTCAGGCCGCGGGATGGTGTATTTCTCACGGAGCGGCCCGTGGGCTCCAGTCTTGGAACCCTTCGCGTCGTGCACGTGCCTACCGCCAGCGCCACTCAATCAACCCCGGTTGAACGTGATCACCTGGCGAATCCTGCTCACCCGAACAGGATGCGCGTGCCGGCAGGCCGGCCAGTACGAGGAGTTCAGCAGCGTCGTGCGAGCCGCCTCGACATATCCGGTCTCGCTGGCTGCGTAGACCTCGACCGATGCGCTGTCGACTGTGCCGTCGGCGTTGATGATGAACTGGAATTCGACGCGCCCAGATCTGTCCGTGTGCCGGAACTGCGCCGGCACCCGTGGCATCGGCCCCTGCCGGTACTGCGGTGGCTCATCGACATCGCTCACCTGAGAGGTCGTCGTGTCGACCATGGCTGCCCGTGCGCAGGATGTAGGTCCGACGCTGCTTCGAATGGTCCGCGTGTTGCCGCCACAGGCGGCAAGTATGGCGAGCAACGGCAGAGCACGTGTCACGCGCACCCCAGCCCCTCGACCACCGATGAAATTATCCAGCACCACGCCATCGTCGTGCTCCTCGTCTCGTGCCAGTCGTACCTGCAAAGTGAGCCTCAGACCGTGAGAGGGAAAGGTCCCACCCCGAGTGGTCCCGCCCCAGTTAGGATTCCTCATCTGCCGACCGGTCGTGGTATCCCGGGTGCCCGCCCACTTCCTTCTCCGGACCTCCTCATGCGAAAGCTCGTGATGGCCCTCTCGATTCTCTCCGTCTCCGGAACCGCCTCGGCGCAGGTCGCGCATCCAGATACTAGCGACCCCTTCATCTGGCTCGAGGATGTGAACGGTGACCGCGCGATGACCTGGGTCAAGGCCGAGAACGTCAAGACCGCCAATGTTCTCGAGAGCGATCCGCGCTTCGCCGGCTTCTATCAAAGCGCGCTTGCCATGGCGCAATCGGCCGATCGCATTCCAGGTGTCTCCTTCATCGGTGGACGTCTCTACAACTTCTGGCAGGACTCTCGCCATGTCCGCGGGATCTGGCGCAGCACCACACTCAAGAGCTACCAGAGCGCATCACCCGACTGGACCACGGTGCTTGACCTCGATGCCCTCGCCGAGCGCGAAGGCGCCAACTGGGTCTGGAAGGGCGCTGACTGCGAACAATCCGCCGAACGGCGCTGCCTACTGTACCTCTCCGATGGCGGGGAGGACGCCGTGACGGTACGCGAGTTCGATCTCGCCACCCGGAGCTTCCCGGCAGATGGCTTCGTGCTGCCCAAGGGGAAGCAGAACGTGGCCTGGATGGGACCCGACACACTGCTCGTTGCACGCGAATGGAATCCCGGCAAGATGACCGCATCGGGCTACCCATATGTCCTCAAGCGACTTGGCCGAGGACAACCGCTCGAGTCGGCGGAGGAGATCTTCCGAGGGACGCCTGAGGATGTGCTGGTGGCACCGGCAACTCTCGAGGACGCTGACGGACACCGAGTGAGCACCATCACCCGCGCCGTCGACTTCTTCAACTCTGAGCACTACATCATCCGCGCGGACGACGTCGCGCGACTCGCGATGCCGGCCAAGTCAAACTTCCAGACCATGCTGGATGGCCAGGTGGTGATCCGCCTCTCGGAGCCGTGGGTTGTCGGCGACCGGACAATCGGCGCGGGAGGACTGGCCTCCTTCGCAGCGACAACCGCCATGGCGGCACCCGACGCGCTCCATCCGGTCGCGATCGTGGAGCCCGGGCCGCGCGAATCGGTCACGGGAGCCTCTGCGACCCAACATCATCTGCTGGTCGGGATGATGGACAATGTGCGCGGACGAGTGTATGCGTTCACGAGGGCCGCCGACGGGAGCTGGAGCCGGAAGGCGATCGCCCTCCCGGACAATCTCACGATCAATGTCGGCAGCACAGATACGCGGAGTGACCGCGCCTTCATCGGCATGGCAGGCTTTCTGACGCCAACCAGTCTCTGGCTGGCCGACGCCACAACGGCCATCGCCACCACGATAAAGTCGATTCCGTCGCGCTTCGATGCCTCGGGCAGCATGGTGGAACAGTTTGAGGCGACGTCTACCGACGGGACGAAGGTGCCGTACTTCATCGTGCATCCCAAGGCAATGCCGCACGACGGATCGACCCCGACGATCCTCAATGCCTACGGCGGCTTCGAAGTTTCCAGCACGCCATACTACAGTGCCGACCTCGGGAATCTCTGGTTGGCACGCGGCGGTGCGTTCGTGATGGCGAACATCCGCGGCGGTGGCGAGTTCGGCCCGGCGTGGCATGAGGCCGGACTCAAGACGAAGCGCCAGGTGATCTACGACGACTTCGCCGCGGTGGCCCGCGACCTGATCGCCAGGAAGATCACCTCGCCGCGTCGGCTCGGCATCGAAGGTGGCTCAAACGGCGGATTGTTGATGGGCGTCGAGATGAACCAACACCCCGAGCTCTGGAACGCGGTCCAAATAGCTGTGCCGCTTCTCGACATGCTCCGCTACGAGCAGATCGCTGCCGGCGCGTCGTGGGTGGGCGAGTACGGCAGTGTGTCGATTCCGGACGAACGCGAGTTCCTGGCGAGCATCTCGCCGTACGCCAATCTGCGGCGGGGCGTGAAGTACCCGACGCCCTTCATTTGGACCACGACCAAGGACGATCGCGTGGGACCGCAGCACGCACGCAAGTTTGCCGCGCGGATGTCGGAATACGGCTTGCCCTATTTCTACTACGAGGTGATCGAGGGTGGCCACGGAGCCGGTGCCAATGCCATCCAGAGCGCCCACACTTCGGCGCTTACCTACACCTACTTCACCCGACAACTGATGGACAGCGAGACGACAGTGCCGTAGGTCAGCCCGGGGCGGGGCTCCAGGCGCGCCCCGTCCAGGCGGTTCAGATGTTCGGCAGCAGGTCGAAGTATTCCTCGTCTTCATTCGATCCGCCCTCGCCCTTTCCAAGCTCGCGCTCGGATGCGATGAATTCAATCCGCTCGATCCACTTGATCATCTTGTACCCCAACTGGTTCTCCACCCGTAGCCGGAGCGGCGCACCGTACACCGCGTTGAGCGGTTTGCCATTCATCCGGGTGGCGAGTAGGCAGTGCGGAGCCATGACGTCGACGAGCTGCTGGGTGTCATAATACGGCCCGCCGTACAGCGCCTCTCCGAACGAATGGAATGCCACCACCTTTGCCTCCGGGAGTGGACGTACCAATTCGAGGAGGGCGCGCATTGTGACGCCCTCCCACTCTGCCACACCGCTCCACCCCTGGATGCAGTGATGCAGCGCGATGTGCCCGGTGCGGCCAAGGCGCTCGAGGTCTGCGATGGTCAACGTGACCGGATTCTCGACGAGGCCTTCAACGCGGAGCGCATAGTCACCAAACCCGTTCGCAGCCATGCGCGTCCAGTCCTCCCGAACCGGCAGCTTGCCGTTGGGCCAGAAGAACGGCGAGATGTCGGCCTTGCTGTAATCGAGCTGCGGGCTCAGGCGGTTGAGCGTGAGCCGCTGCATCGGATAGGTCACCACCTTCTGGGCATGCTGCAATGCGCGCGGATGATGCCACGAGATATAGTGTGCTGCGACCCACGACAGCACGACCACCGCGATGGCGACCAGGCCAAGTCTCAGGCCGAGATGTTGGGTGGTATCGACGCCGAGGACGATGTGATTCATGTTGCGCAGGAGGCCGGTGATGGCGATCAGTGACACGTGCACCACGAGGAACAGTGCGAACCCGACCATCGTGAGAAAGTGAAGTGACCGCGCCGCCTGCCGGCCGCCGAAGAGGCGCACGGCCCAGCGGAATCGATTGGCGATCGCCGGTGACATCGAGAGACCGGTCAGAATGGCGAGCGGACCGAACAGACCGAACACTCCGAAGTACGCGAGTCGTTGCAGTGCGTTGTAGCCGAAGAAGCCGTCCGGCTCGGGCGGCAGGCGCAGCGTCGCGTAGTGGACCCAGACACTCCAGGCTTCGGTGAACACCACCGAGTCGGTCGGGATCAGTCGGTGCCAGCGGCCGGTCACGAGCAGCATCACGCCGTATACGAGTCCAGTGATGATGAAGCCATGCACCACGATGAAGTGCCATGACCGTGCGACCCCGACGGTGTGTCGGTATCCTGGAGTCGCAACCATGGGGGAGATGTATCGCGCATCGTCCTTGGCGGTCCAGAGGCGGTCACGCGGCACCGTGTGGGGTGTGAACCGAATCCATTCGCTGCCGGGCGTGCAGCCGTCGTTGAAGTAGAGACGTGGGTGATCGACGAGGATCGAGAGCCCGCTCCGGATCAGGAGCATCAGGAAGAAGAAGTTGAGGACGTGGCAGGCGCGGACCCAGAGCGGGAACCCCCCGGCGTCCGCGGCGGTCGATACCGTGGGTGCCAGGATCGTCGGCAGGCCGGTGGTCGCCACCTGGAGCCAGGGAATGGCGACCAGGATCAGGAGGATCGTGCCGACACCGATCAGGAGCGAGGGCCGGATCCAGAGATGGAATCGGCGGTCCGCCGGGTAGTGTACGGCTTGGTGTGCGGCATCGAACGAGATCATGGCGAGGCTACAACCCTCGCACCTTGAGGATGGTGATCGTCGCGATGCCGAGGTCGTCCTCGGTCTTGATCGCGATGCGATCGTCGCCCCAGGCGATTGGAGGTTCACCATTCGCCGCAGAGAGTCGACCGAGGATCCGGCCATCGGGCGCGACCGCGGTGGCGGCCCAGCCGGAGTCACCGGGCATCACGAAGTCGGTCACCCACATCGTACCGTTGGCTGAGACGAAGACAGGACCATACGGGGCGAGCGAGTCCGCATGACCGCGAGCGCGCACCGATGTGGTGATCGAATTCCGATCGAATGCTCGGCCAGAGCTCTGGATATTCTGAGCCATCTCGTCGACATCGGTCTGGATGTATCGATCAAACATCGCATCATCGATCGGGGTGCTCGGAGCATTGATCCGGAGTTGAGCCCGAAGTATTCCGGCGGTGTCCCACTGTTCGAGGCTCCATCCCTCTCCGCGTGCGACGAGGAATCCGTTGCCCCACTTCCCGATGGACGTATGCGGCGCGAATGGGAGTCCGTACGCCGCCATGGAGCCTTCACCCATCGACTGCCACACCAGCCAACCACTTGGGACGCTGAACCGGTCGTATACGGAGTCTTGTCCAACGCGCCAGGTGCCGAGGTGCTGCGGCGTGTTGACCCGTCCGACCGCCCTCGGGCCCTGAGGTTCGGACCCGGGCACGAACAACAAGTACAGCGAATCGCCTGCAATCCGTCCAATCATCCCGGACCGTCTCAGGTCGAACGCGGTATTGCGTGAGAATTCGCGTACGATACCCGAGTCCGGATGCACGATCACCACGCGATCATTCCGGCTGTCGGTGAACAACACCGAGTCGCCGTCCACCAGGACGAATCGTCCCGGGAACCCAATCTCTCCCGGCCCACTCCCCGCGCGTCCATGTCGCGTGCGCGCACGGGTCGTGGTCTTGAGCAGCAGGATCTGCTTCGCCTGACGGTCGTAGCTGATCAGGTCACCAGACCCGAGGAAGAGCGGCCACGTCAGCGCCGAGACATCTTTCTCCGGGTCATCAACATCGCCCGCGAAGATCGCGAGGGGAGTGGAGTCGAGGGTCAGCAGCGGTGCCCGGGTGAGCGCGTCGGGCGGATGCTCGTAGATCGTGATGCCCGCGGAGTCACGTACCGTCGGTTCGAGCGGGGCCGATGCGCGGTCGCCGGCCGTACCGTCCCCGGAACCCGTGCAGGAGACGCCCAGGATCGCCAATGGCAAAACGAGACGAAGGTGGCTCATCAAAATCGGCCCCTCAGGTCGGAGAGTCGCTCGAGGGAGTCTAATGCTCCGCAGCGATCCGAGGGGAGACGGTCAGTTCCCGCCTGAAGTTCGCAGCGTGATCACCGTGATCTCAGGCGGCGTCCCGACCCGGAACGGAATACCCCAGTAGTTCGTGCCCGGATTGATGTAGAGCGTGCTGCCGCCCTCGTCATGCAGCCCCATCGCCAAGCGTAGGAATGGCGAGGCCGCACTCCACTGGAGTCTCGGAATCGCGAGCTGGCCATAGTGCGTGTGACCGCTCAGCGTGAGCTCCACTCCGCGCTCAGCGAGCATCGGCCAGAGGGCGGGATTGTGCGCGAGCACGACGGTGAACGCGCCAGGTGGGATTCCCGCGAGCGTACGCGGAATGTCGGGCGCGGGGGCACCACCGGAGCCGGGACCGCTGCGAGCAGCTGGATCGCCGGTACCCCCAAGCCAGATCGTCGAGCCATTCCGGGCGAGTGGCACGGCAGCGTTGACCAGTACACGCATGCCGACGGCTTCCATTCCTTGCCTGACCGGTCCCCATCCGGCG
>JBBSPX010000036.1:0-19920 GCA_038258395.1 Gemmatimonadales bacterium
GGCACTCGGTATCAAGTCGGCGGCACCGAGGGCACGGGCCATCGCATCTCGACGGGTGGTGAGGTCGGCCACCGTTCCGTCGCCGCCATGATCGATCAGGAACTGGCCGCAGTCCCGTAGCATCGCCCCAAAGGCGTCGGGGTCGGAGTGGGCTCGGCCACTACCGATGGTGCGTGCAATCGCGCCAGTCAGCGGCCCAAGAAATCGACCCGTTCGACTCTCGGCCGGCATGGTGGTGAGGGTCTGGTGCAGCACGAAGAGGCGCAGGTCACGGGCAGCCGGCGACCGACCCCGAGCGAGCGCTTCGGACTGCATCAGGAGATGGTCACCGACGCCGACCAGCTCGATCGGGACGGGCTCACCGGCCGCCGGTATTGGTGGCGGGGTCCCTCGACGTACCACCGAAGGTTCACCGGACGGGGCCAGTGATGCGATCTCGGTGACGTCGGAGAGGGCGGCATAGCCCTCCAGCAGCCGGCGGGCGATATGCTCGAGTCCGGTGGGAATCACCACACGTCCCTGATCGGAGACCGATTGCGCCATCGCCGCCAACGCATCGGCTGCGTCGGCAAATACCACCGCGATGTCTGGTGGCGCCGGCTCCGGCGAGAGCAGCGACCGCGTGGTCACTTCCATCGCATCGAGGAGCTCTGGCAGTGGCGAGAGCTCCGCTGATCCTCCCAAGCCGCGGAGCGACCGGAGGCGCTCAAGCACGCTCGCGAGGGCGATCGGCGGCTTGAGCGGTGCCAAAGCCCGGGCCGCCTCCTGCAGGGAACCCGCGATGAGAGCCGACTCACGCGCAATGAAGGCACGGACCCCTGGGGTCAATCCCTGCCCGGCATGGTCGGTCATCTGGGGGGTCTGTCCCGCCTCCCGAGGTGCCTCACCCTTGGCTACCCGCTCGATCCGCTCCGCCAGCAGGAGGGCATGCCGGTCATCAGCCGACTCCCAGCCGCTGGCCCGGCTCACGAGCCCTCGGAGCGTCTGGAGTCCCTCCCGCCATGCCGCCCTGGCATGAGGCTCCCAGCCCAGGGCGTGATCACGCACCTGACGCGCGAGTCCCTCGAGCGAGGCGGAGGCCCTGGCGAAGGTGCCGAGTCCGGCCATGAGCGCTGCGCCGCGGAGTGCCCGGGCACCCCGGACCAATCGCTCGAGATCGGGCGTATCGGTCCGACTCACGAGCTGTTCGAGTTCCGCGAGGTACTCGGTCGCCTCGAGGACGAAGAACTCTGCCCGGCGGATGGGGCTGTTCACCGTCCGGCCTGGTCGATCTGTTCGCGGATCTCCCGCGTGGCCGGCCCGATGCCGATAGTGATGGATCGGGCGACGATGCTGTGTCCGATGTTCAGCTCCTCGATGCCTGGGATGGCCGCCACGGGTCCGACGTTGTGCCGGGTGAGTCCATGACCGGCATGCACCGCAAGGCCGAGGCCGTGGGCGCTCTGGGTGGCCTGGGCGAGCTCGGCGAGCCTGGCGTCGTGGTCGGTGCCATGGTTGGCGTATCGGCCAGTGTGCAGCTCGATTGCAGGGACGCCCAGCTCCTGAGCCCGCTCGACCGCTCGCTGCTCGGGGTCGATGAAGAGGGCCACGCGAATGCCGGCATCCTGCAACCGGGCGATGGCGTGCTGGAGGCCAGCGTCCGACCGGCTGAGGTCCAAGCCACCCTCCGTGGTGATTTCCCGGCGACTCTCCGGCACCAAGGTGGCCTGATACGGTCGGAGCTCACAGGCCAGCTCGATGACGCCAGAGTGGGCGGCCAGTTCGAAATTGACGGGACAGTCGAGCGCCCCGACGAGTCGACGGGCGTCCTCGTCCTGGATATGGCGGCGATCCTCCCGCAGGTGGAAGGTGATGCCATCTGCCCCATACTGGAGTGCGACCCGGGCCGCTTCGAGCGGATCGGGTTCGTCGGTGTGTCGCGCCTGCCGCACCGTGGCGACATGGTCGACATTGACATAGAGCCGCATCATTCCGTTCACTGTTGATCCGGTCCCGTGGTTACGTTTCTGCCGAATGTCCCTGTCAGGAGAAAGTCCATGTCCCGCACCACCTCCCGTCGTCTCTCGCTCGGACTCGCACTGGTCGCGCTCGCCCTCATCCCGACCGCTCGCGGCGCCGCGCAGGTTCGTGCCCCGACGGCATCGGCCGCGGTCGAGCAATTCATCCGCGCGGCATCAGACAGCAATCTTACCCGCATGGCCCAGCTCTTCGGCACCGACAAGGGCTCGGTCCAGCAGACCGGGAAGCCCGAGGACTATCCCAAGCGCATGGTGGTCATCCAGGCCATGATGGGTGGAACCGTGGTCCGGGCGCTGAACGAGGTCGTCACGGCGCGGAAGAACCACGTCGTCGTCACCACCGAGGTGGCCAAGGGCAACTGCAAGGTGGTCGTGTCGGTGACCGCAGTGAAGTCCGACGGGGGATGGCTGGTACGCGAGTTCGACCTGCCAGCAATCTGGGACGGCATCAATCGCCCATGCGCCGGCGAACGTTCCGGGAACTGAATGAGGACGATCGGTGTTCTTCATCCGCACGACTATTCGGTCAGTTCGATGAGGATGCCTTCGGTGGCCTTCGGATGGATGAACGCCACACGGCACCCGCCGGCGCCGTGCCGGGGCGTCTCGTCGATCAATCGATAGCCGGCGTCCCGGCAGGAAGTCAGGGCGGCCTCGAGATCGGGAACTCGGTAGCAGATGTGGTGGATCCCGGGCCCGCGACGGGCAAGGAATCTGCCGATCGGCGAATCCGCTTCGATCGGTTCCAGCAGTTCGACCTCGGCATCGCCGAACTCGAGGTGGACGATCCGGGCACCATCAACGATCTCCGGGCCGCGCGCGTTGACCTGGAGCACATCGCGATAGAACGCGAGAGCGTCCTCCACGTTGGGGACTGCGATACCGAGATGGGCAATGGTAGGCTTCATGATGGTCAAATCTTACACCAGCGGGATGAGGAGTGCAGGCGGATGAGTGGAGCAACGGTTGAAGTGACGGATGCGACGTGGCAGGCCGAAGTGGGCGATGCCAAGGGACTGGTACTGGTCGACTTCTGGGCGGCGTGGTGTGGCCCCTGTCGGATGATTGCCCCGACCCTGGAGGCGCTGGCGACCGACTACGCCGGCAAGGCGAAAATCGCCAAACTCGATGTCGACGCGAATCAGGACAGCGCGATGAAGTTCAACGTGCGCTCGATTCCCGCGGTGCTCTTCTTCAAGGACGGGAAGCACATCGATAGTCTGATCGGGGCGATGCCCCGTGGCGCCTTCGAGCAGAAGATCAACGAGCACCTCGCGGCTTGATCGCGGGATGCGCGATGTGACCCCGGATGGGTGAGGACGATAGGTCGTCCCCCCATCCGGGGTTTTCTTTGAGGAATGGGATCACCCGGCACGCTCTATGTCCTGGCCACTCCGCTCGGCAACCTCGGCGACCTCTCGGAACGTGCCATCCGCACACTCCGCGAGGTGCCGGTCGTCGCGGCCGAGGACACTCGCCATAGCAGGCGGCTCCTGAGCGCCATCGACGCGCACCCGGCGGAGTTGCTCTCGTATCACGCCCACAGCGGCGTTGGCCGCGAGGAACAGCTCGTGCAGGTGTTGTTGGACGGGCGCGATGTGGCGCTGATCACCGACGCCGGAACCCCCGGGGTGAGCGATCCCGGCGTCCTGCTCGTTGCCGCCGCGCGGGATGCGGGCATCACCGTCGTCCCGATCCCCGGCCCGTCCGCGGTTACCACTGCACTGCAGGCCTCGGGGCTCGCGGCTGATCGCTACCTCTTCCTTGGCTTCCTCGCCCGGAAGGGTGCCGAGCGCCGCCGCCAGCTCGCCGATGTGGCGGCGTCGCCGTGGACGGTCGTCCTGTACGAAGCACCACTTCGTCTCGTGGCGTTGCTCACGGATCTCGAGGGTGTTGCCGGGAGCGAGCGACGCGTCGTCGTGGCGCGCGAGTTGACCAAGATGTACGAGGAGTTCCGCGCCGGCTCGCTGGCCGACGTGCGCGCACATTTCGAGGAGACGCCCGCGCGTGGTGAGATCACCGTCGTATTCGAGGGACGGGGCAGCCGTGTCGAGGATGCCGCCCCCGACCCGGAGGTGATTGACCGGGCGATCGCCGATGCGTTGGCCGCCGGCGAATCCCGTCGTGAGGTCGCCCGTAGGGTCAGCGCCGAGTTTGGAGTCCCACGCAACGATGCCTACCGCCGGGTCATGGATGCCTAGAGTCGCCAGTTCACACCTCCTCCTCCTCACCGGGATGCTGCTCGCCCTTCCGGCGGGCCGGGCAGGTGCTCAGGTGCCGACCATCGGACGGCTGCACTACGATGGCGGGGGGGACTGGTATGCCAACCCTTCGTCGCTTCCGAACCTGCTCGCAGCGATTCGGGAACGAACCACGATCGCCACGGCTCCGCGGGAGGTTACGGTCGCGCTCTCCGACCCCGAGCTCTGGACCGTGCCGTACCTCTACATGACCGGTCACGGGAACCTGGTGTGGAGCCAGGATGATCTCAACACGCTGCGCCGGTGGATCGGGCGTGGCGGGTTCCTGCATGTCGACGACAACTACGGCCTTGATGCATCGTTCCGGCGAGAGATTGCGCGGCTCTTCCCCGATCGACCACTGGTCGAAATACCGCTCGATCATCCGATCTACCACGTGATCTATGCATTTCCCGACGGACTCCCGAAGATCCACGAACACGATGGCAAGCCGGCCCAGGGTTTCGGCGTCTTTGTCGACGGTCGTCTGGCTGTTTTCTACAGCTACCAGAGCGATCTCGGCGATGGCTGGGAAGACCCTGACGTGCATCACGATCCGCCGGAGCTTCGTGAGGCCGCGCTCCGGATGGGTGTCAATCTGTTCGCATACGCGCTCGGCTACGCGCCATGACCTTGCGCGACAGCCTCGCCACGGTGGCCCGACCCCTCCGCCGCGCTCGGGCGATGAGCCGCGCGTTGCCGTGGTTGCTGGCCGGGCTTGCCGCGTTGGCGGTCGCGGCGTGGGCTGCGCGTCTCGGGGCCGCCGGGCCAGCCATCTGGGCGCTTGTGGCGTGGCTGGTCGTGATGATCGGATTGGTTGGCGCGACGATCCGCGGGATGCAATCACAGCGGCGGTTCGACGAGGGAGTCGTGGCGGCTCGTCTCGAGGGGACCGGCCACTGGCGTCGCGGCGCACTCTCGACGCTGCTCCAGCCGGTCGCCGTCGGTACGTCGGCCGAACTGCACGCAGCGGCCGCCTCGCAGCAGACCGCACGCGTCGTCGCCGAGGCTCCGGATGTGCTCGAGCCTGAGCTCCGGCGCACCCGGGTGGTGACGCGCCGGATGCTGGTGGGCGGTCTGGCGGCATTGGGATTCCTGGCGCTGGCGGACCCGGTCTCCGGCACGCGGGGCACGCTCATGGCGCCGTGGTCGGCGTGGCGCGCACTCGTTGCACCAGTGCAGCTCACGACCTCGACGCCAATGGTCGATCGCGGCGAGCGAGCGGTATTTGGCATCATGGTCTTCGGACGACGGAGTGCTCGCCTCTTGCTCCGCGCCCCGGGAGAGTCCTGGCGTGAACAGGACGTGGCACTCGATGGCACCGGTCGAGCCACCATCACCACGGAACCGCTCGACGGTGATCTGGTGGCGCGTCTCGAGGCAGGCGGCCGTCGTTCCGTCGAGGTCCGGGTGACCATTCGGACCGCCGCTTTTCTGGGTGGCCTCACGCTGACAGCCGAGTATCCGGGCTATCTCGGCCTCGAGTCAGAGTCGCTGCCGGTCGAAGGCGACACACTGGTGGTCCCCGAGGGGACTCGGCTCCGACTGGCGGCGCGGGCAACGTCGCCGCTGGCCACGGCCACTCTCCGATCCGCGCGCGACACGATTGCGCTCGATGTGGATTCGCTCGCCCTTGGCGGTACGTTCGCGCCGCGGCGCACGGCCGCGTGGCTGCTCGACGTGACGACGCGAGACGGGACTCGGCTGGACGGCATCCCCCCCCCAATCACGATCCGCGTGCTCCCGGACAGCGCGCCGACGGTGACGATCCCCGTGCCCGGTGTCGACACGATCTCCCCGCCGTCGCATCGACTGGCGGTCGTGATTGCGATCGAGGACGATCACGGGATCGGGGGGGGGGTGCTCGAACTGCGGAAGGGTGGGGGGACGATCGTCCGACAACCGCTCGACCTCGGGAACGCCACCGATCGCGCGTTGCTCACCACCACGATCAATCTCGACGCACTCGAAGTCACGGCGGGCGATACGATCCGCTACACCGCGGTCGCGAGCGACACTGCACCGCGCCGTGGGGTGGGGCGATCGCGCACCTACATGGTCGTGATCCCGACGGCAGCGGAGGAGCGCAACGCGCGGGCCGCGGCGACCGACGTGGCCAGTTCGGCGCTGGATTCCCTCGTTGACGCGGCACGCCGGGCCCAGCGTACGGCGGAAGATCTCGCCCGGGAGCGGCAGCGGCCCGACGGGGCGGGGTCGAGGTCGGGATCGGGCGAGCCGATGTCCGCGGAGGCGGCGCGCCGGGCGGAACAGGCGGCGGAGGCGGCAGAGGATGTGGCGCGTCGCGTGGAGGAGATGCGCGCTGGGGTCGAGGAGCTCGAACGTGCCGCGGCGCAGTCTGAATCAGGGGACAGCACGCTGGCGAGCGACCTGCGCGACATTCGCGAGTTGCTCGACAAGGCGATGACACCCGAACTGCGCGAGGCCATGGATCGGCTGCGAGAGTCACTTCGCAATCTCGATCCCGAGGCCACCCGTGATGCGCTGCGCGACATGTCGACCGAGCAGGCGAAGATGCGCGAGGCACTGGAACGGGCACGCGAGTTGTTCGAGCGTGCCGCCCTCGAGACCACCTTATCGACACTTGCCGAGGAGGCGGGTGATCTCAGCGCGGCACAGGAACGAGCCAAGGCGGCGCTTGCCGCCGACTCCGCGGCCGGCGCCCAGGCCGAGGCGGCGCTCGCCGATCGCGCGGATTCGTTGGCCAACGGGCTCGACGCGGCGGCGGATCGGGCCCCCGGCGCGTCGACGCAGGAGGGGCTGCGCGATGCCGCATCCCAATCCCGGCAGGCCGCGTCCAAGATGCGTGCCGCGGGAAAGTCCGCGAAACAGGGCAAGCGCCAGCAGGCACAACAGCAGGCCGAATCGGCCGGCGAACTGATGAAGCCCGTATCGGATGACATCCGGAAGCAACGGGAATCGATGCAGGAGGCGATGCGGGAGGAAGTCCTCGCGGATCTGCGTCGCCTACTCGCCGAGACCAGTCGTGTCCTGAGCCGTCAGTACGACGTCGCAGAGTCGTTCCGACGAGGGGCACTTGTCGGACCGCTACGCGCCGAGGAGGCGATGCTCGAGGAAGCGACGGCGAAACTGTTGCGGCAGGTGATCACGGTGGCGGGCAAGAACGCGCTGATCTCCCCCACGGTGAGCGTTGCCTTTGCCGGGGCACGCGACGGCCTGCGTGCCGCGCTCGACGCGAGTTCGGCCGCGGCCCCGAGTCTTGGGCTCGCCGCCGATCGCGCCGGCGATGCGGTCGATATGCTCTCGCTGGCTGCGTACGCCCTGTTGCAGTCCCAGCGCAAGGTCGAGGGCTCGGAATCAGGAAGCGGCCTCCAAGAGGCGATGCAGCAGATGATGCAGGTGGCTGGCCAGCAGAACGCCGCCGCCGAGCAGGGCCAGTCGATGCAGCAGCAGGGAGCGCAGCCGGGCATGGGCGAGTTGATGCAATTGGCCATGCAGCAGCGCGCCATCGCCCAGCAGTTGGAACGCATGCGGGCCAACGGACAGATGCCCGGCGCTGGTGAACTGGCGCGGGAAGCACACGACGTGGCACGCCAGATCGAATCCGGCCGTCTCTCAACCGAAGTGACCGAACGACAGAAAAAGCTGTTCCGTCGGATGCTCGATGCCGGACGTTCACTCGACGGCAACCAGGATGAACAATCCAGTGAACGGGAAAGTAAGTCGGCACAGTCGTCGACTGGGGCGCGACCGCCTGTGCTCGATCCACGGATCACCGATCGCGACGAGATCCGCCTGCCGAGCTGGGATGAGCTGCAACGACTCGATCCCGATGATCGCCGACGCGTCCTCGATTATTTCCGGCGACTGACCGAAGTGCGTCGGCCGTGAAACGGCTCGGCTGCGTCCTCGCGATCCTTACCGCGTTTGGTCCGACCCTCGGTGCCCAGCGCAATGCTCCCGTCGTGGGCCCGATCGCCATCGCGCTCGGGGCGGAACGGCGGGGTGACCTGGCACAAGCGGCCAAGGGATTCTTCACCGTCCTGGAGAGCCGCCCGACCGATGGACAGGCCATTCTCGGACTTTCCCGTGTGTTGCCTGCACTTGATCGTCGCGCCGAGTTGATGGCGCCGCTCGGTCGAGCCGTTGTGCTTGATTCGACCAACATCGGCTTTCTCTCGCTGGCGGTGCGCCACTGGGCGCTCCTCGGTGAGCAGGATTCGGCTCGGACCTACGCCAACCGGTGGGCCGCACTCGTCGAGGGCGACGAGGAACCCTTCCGCGAATGGGCGCTCTCTGCCCTCGAGATCCGCGACCGAGCGGCCGCGAAGGTTGCGCTCGAGTTGGGGCGGACGAGGATCGCACATCCGGCGGCGCTCGCTCCCGAGTTGGCGCAGTTGCGCCAAGCGGAGGGGGATCCTGGAGGCGCGGCCGAGGAGTGGCTCAGGGCCGTGACCAACGCGCCGACCTATCGGGCCTCGGCGGTGCTCCTGCTCGGCGCTGCGCTCCCGAAGGATCGTCCAACCATCCTCGAGACATTCCAGCGCGCCGGGACCCCCGAAGCGCATCGGCTTCGCGGGATGCTCCGACTCGAGTGGGGGGAGCCCGAGGCGGGTGTTGCCGAACTCGCCGAGTCGGTTCCGGAGTCGCTCGAGGGGATGACCGTGATGGTCCGGTTGGCGCTGGACGAGCTCGGTGGACGGAGCGATCCCGAGGCGCGCCGTGCCGTGGCCAAGGTCAACGAATTGCTCGCCGGTAAACAGCTGGGCGAAGCGCGGGTGCGGACCTGGATGGAAGCCGCGACTGCCTGGGCCGACGCCGGCGAAGAACATGAGGCCAGACGCATCCTGGCGTTGATCGCGACCGATCCGGCCGCGCCGCCAGGAGTGGCCACGAGCGCTTCGAACACCCTGCTCGGCGTGTTGCTCGCCGAGGGATCCGTGGCCAAGGCCGAGTCGTTGTACACGTCCCTCGCACCAAACCTCTCGCTCGATGAGCGCGATCTCGATCGGCGACGCATCGCGCTCGCATGGGCCATGCAGGAGCGATTCGATCGTGCTGAGACACTCCTGGCAAGCGATTCTTCGGTTGCCGCGTTCGATGTGCGGGGTCGGGTGCACGCGCTGGCAGGAGAGCTTGGCCCGGCTGGTGAGTGGCTCCGTCTCGCGGGCCCATACGCCGAGGAGCGGCTCCAGGCGGTGGAGCGGGTCCAACTCCTGACCCTGATTCGCGCGATCGGGGAGGATACCCTTCCGACGTTCGGGGCGGCGCTCCGGGCGCTCGAACGTGGCGACACCGCGGAGGCGGTCACCCGGTTTCGGGAGGTTGCCGGAACGGTGGCCGCTCCTGGGGCCGCGGCGCTGCGTCTGTTCGCGGGTGATCTGGCACTGGCCCGTGGTGACACGGCGTCGGCCCTCGTCCTCGTGCTGGCTGCCGACAGCGACAGCGCCGCGGCGACCGCACCGGCGGCCAGGATGGTGCGCGCCAGGATTCTCGCTGCTCGCGGCCAGTCGAAGGTCGCCACCGAATTACTGGAGGGATTGATCCTGGAGTTTCCCGAGAGTGCGGTGGTGCCCGAGGCGCGCCGATTGCGTGACCAGTTCCGGGGCGCGGTTCCGAGTGAGGGGGGGGGATGAAGACCCGACGCGACTTCATGAAACTGCTGGGTGGGGCCGGCATGGCGAGTGCCTGGCCAGGTGTGGTGACCCGGTCGCCTCGGCGCGCCCTCGCTTCATTCCTCGTTCCGATGGACGAGGCGCAGACGGATCACCTCAAGGCGTATGGCCTCGCCTTTCGCGCACTCAAACGCGGCGAGGAGGGTGAGTGGCTGTTGAACTACCGCGGTGGGTCGTTTCTCCTCCCGGCATCGGAGGCCGTCCGCCGTGACGCGGCGCTTTCCGGCGTCGCCGTTGCGCCGGTCTCGGCGATGGAGGTGGCCGGTTTACACGCCGAGATCGTGCGGAGCAATGCGGATGCGGTGCCGCTGGAGAAGGTGCCGAAGGTCGCGGTGTACGCCCCGCCCAACGCCGCACCATGGGACGATGCGGTCACGATGGTGCTGGAGTACGCCGGGATCCAATACGATCGAGTCTGGGATGTCGAAGTGATGGCGGACCGACTCGATGATTGGGACTGGCTCCATCTCCACCACGAGGACTTCACGGGGCAGTACAGCAAGTTTGTGATCAACAACGCCGGCGCGCCGTGGTTGCAGCAGATGATCGAGTTGCAGCAATCGACCGCGACGCGGCTTGGCATGGCGAATGTGCCGGCACTCAAGCGGGCCGTGGCCCAGCGGATCGCCGGGTTCGTCGATCGCGGTGGCTTCCTGTTCGCGATGTGTACCGCCACCGAGACGCTCGACTTGGCGCTCGCAAGTGCGGGGACCGACATTGCCGCCGCCTACGCCGATGGTACTCCGATGGATCCGATCGCCGGCTCGCGGATGCAGTGGGACAAGGCCCTCGCCTTCACCGGCGCTACGCTGGAGCAGTCGCCGTCACTTGCGGTCTTTTCCGACATCGATGGTCATCAGGTCAACGGCATCAATCGCCAACCGCTCGGCGCCTTCTCCTTGTTCAACTTCTCGGCCAAGATCGATCCGGTCCCGACCATGCTGGTCCAGAATCATCGCGATGTAATCCCCGACTTCTACGGCCTCACGACCTCATTCATGCGCAACCGGATCAAGCCGGGGGTGACGATTCTCGGGGACGAGCTCGGGGCACCGTGGGCGAAGTACCTCCATGGCGAGCACGGTCAGGGCACCTGGACCTTTTATGGCGGTCACGATCCGGAGGACCCGCAGCATGGCATCGGCGATGCGCCGACGGATCTCTCGCTGCACCCCCATTCACCGGGATACCGGCTGATCCTGAACAACGTGCTCTTCCCGGCAGCGAAGAAAAAGGAATTGAAGACCTGACCGACCGTCTCAGCGCCCAGGCCGCCCAGGTCATCCGACGTGAGATCGAGGCCGCCTCGGGGAACGAGGTCTCGTTCGTCGCCACCGTCGATGCCACAGGGATGATCACCTCCGCACGCGCGGTCGCGCGCGGCACGATCGAGGCGGTGCTGGCGTTGCCTGGTGTTGCGCAGCCGGGCGAGATGTTCATCCACAATCATCCCTCCGGACGCCTCGAACCGTCCGGTGCCGATCTCTCGATCGCCGCACGGATGCACGACGACGGGATCGGCTTCGCGATTGTCGACAACGGTGCTGCGCGGCTGTACGTGGTCACCGAGGTGCCGGTCGCACGCCTCCGGAAACCGATCGATCCGTTCGAGGTGATCGCCCAGTTGGGTGAAGGTGGTCCGATTGCCCGGGAGCTCGGCAGCTACGAGGACCGCCAAAGCCAGCGCGACCTGACGGCCTACCTCGTCGATGGGTACAACGACGGCGGGGTCCTGTTGCTCGAAGCCGGAACGGGGGTGGGCAAGTCGTTTGCGTACCTCGTGCCGGCGCTGGCGTGGGCGCGCGCGAATCGCGAGCGGACCGTGGTGAGCACCAACACGATCAACCTGCAGGAGCAGCTGGTGGGCAAGGACCTGCCGCTGCTCCGACGTGCGTTGACCGACGACGAGTACGAGCCGACGTTCGCCTTGCTCAAGGGCTGGCGGAACTATCTCTGCCGGGCACGGCTCGACGGGGCGATGGCTTCGCAACAGTCGCTGCTCGAGCCCGACAAGCTCAAGGAATTGCTGGACATCACGGCCTGGGCATCTCACACCAATGACGGGTCGCTTGCCGACCTGCCGAGCCAGCCGACGGGTGAGGTCTGGGACGAGGTCTCCGCGGAGCCTGATCTCTGCTCGCGGGTCAAGTGTTCGCACTTCGACAACTGTTTCGTGTTCCAGGCCCGTCGCCGTGCGGCACGCGCCGATATCGTGGTGGTCAATCACCACCTGCTGGCCGCTGATCTCGCCGTGCGGCATGCGTCGGACAACTGGGACGAGGCGGCAGTGCTGCCGGCGTACCAGCGCCTGATCATCGACGAGGCCCATCACCTCGAGGACGTCGCCGCCAACCACCTCGGTCGCCAGGTCTCGTCCCGCAGCGTGTCGCGATTGCTATCGCGATTGGAGCGAAGTGGCAAGGGGCTGCTGCCCGCCTTGATGCGGGATCTTACCACAGCAACCGACATGTTGAGTCGCGCGTCACTCGACCTGCTGCGCGAGCGGCTGATCCCGGCGTCGATCGAGGCACGGCGTGCCGCGGATTCGCTCTTCCTTCGTTTGTTCGGCCTGATGGAGCAGGCGGGGCCCGGCCCGTTCCGATTGACCGACGATTTTGCGACGCACGAGGTCTGGCAAGAGGGACTCGAGCACGAGCTCGCGGCGACACTCCTCGCCTTCCGGACACTGGGCGAGCATATGGAGACGGTCGCCGACCGACTCGCCCAGGTCGAACTCACCGAGCAACGGACGCGCCTTTTGCTCGAGTGCCGCGGGGTGCTCCGCCGATTGGAGTCGGTGCAGGATGGGCTTGGCGCCGTGCTACGGCCCGCAAGCATCCGTCCGCCCGATGTGCGTTGGATGAGCCGCACCGGTCGCGAGGGCAAGACGCTGCAACTTGCCGCGGTACCACTCGACCTGGCGCCGTTGCTCCGCGAGCTCGTCTTCGATCGGCTGGAAACGGTGGCACTGACAAGTGCCACGCTTGCCGCGGGCGGCGACTTCGGTTTCCTCGCGTCGCGGATCGGGCTCGATGGACCGACCTCGCCGGTCACGGTGCAGGAAGTTTTCCCGTCGCCGTTCGATTACCCCGAACAGTGCCTGCTCGGCGTCCCCGACAACGTCCCCGATCCGCGTGAGGACCCTGCGGGTCACGACACCGCCGTGGCCGATGTGGTGGCCGATCTGGCGTGGGCATCTGACGGCGGATTGTTCGTGCTGTTCACCTCGCATGCGCAGCTTCGTCGGGTCGCCCCGATGGTGCGCCAGCGACTTGGTGATCGCTTCCCGCTCCTTTTGCAGGGGGATGGCCAGCGCGATCACTTGATTCGACGGTTCCGTGAATCGGGGAATGCGATCCTGTTCGGGACCGACTCGTTCTGGGAGGGTGTCGATGTGCCGGGCCGCGCGCTCCGTGGATTGATCCTCGCCAAGTTGCCATTCAAGGTGCCGAGCGAACCGATCACGGCGGCTCGGCTGGAGCGGCTGGCGGAGCAAGGGCAGGATGGATTCTTTGGGTATTTGCTGCCGCACGCGGCGCTCAAGCTCAAGCAGGGTTTCGGGCGACTGATCCGGAGCATGGACGATGTCGGTGTCGTGGTGCTCCTGGACCCGAGGATCGTGTCGAAGCGCTACGGCATGATGTTGCTGGAGGGCTTGCCGCCGGCCGAGCGAGTGATCGGTCCATGGGCGGAGGTGCGCACCAAGTGCGAGGACTTCTTTGCCAGGCACGGGATCGGGGCGGAGACGTAGGTCCTGTCATTGCGAGCCCCAGAGGGGCGAAGCAATCTCGAGGTCGTTTCGTGGACTTCGTATCCGATTCACGCGGCGCCGGATTGCTTCGGGCCCGAGGGGCCCTCGCAATGACATCAGCCAGGACTCCGGCTCGCTCGGCACGGGATTGCTTCGGGACCGCTGGGCCCTCGCAATGACCGTGGCCGTGGCCGCCAGTCGCGGCACCGCGTACTGCAGGACAGAGAGCGAATCCTCCGGGCAGCCAGTGGGCAGCCGAGCAGCATTTGCCCCGATCCCCCCGCCCGACGTATATCTCGACTTCCCCACAGGAGCCCGCCATGACCACCCGCCGTGACTTCGTCGCCCGCGCTGCCGGTGTTGCCGGTGTGTTGCCGGCTTTCCGACCCGATGCCCTCGCCCGAGCATTCTCGACCCGACGCGACACGGCGGCCTCCAGCGCCGGCTCGCTCGCCGACGACGAGTCATACTGGGGCGAGATCCAGCGCGCGTTCGACACCGACCGGACATACGTCAACCTCAACAACGGCGGCGTCAGTCCGACCCCGACCCATGTGCTCGAGGCGATGATCCGTGACCTCAGGTTCACCAACGAGCTGCCGGTCGAGCATATGTGGGCGGTCCTGGAGCCCCGAATCGAGAGTGTGCGCCGTGACCTGGCCCACGACTTCGGCTGTGACCCCGAGGAGATGGCGATTGTCCGGAATGCCTCCGAGGCCCTCGAGACGATGATCCTCGGGCTCGATCTTGAGCCTGGCGACGAGGTGCTGGTCACCAACCAGAACTATGGTCGGATGATCACTACATGGGACCAGCGGGTCCGCCGCGATGGGATCGTCCTCAAGCAGTTGTCGTTCCCCGTGCCGCCGCCGTCACCGGAGTTCCTGGTTGACCTGTTCCGGAACGCGATCACGCCGCGCACCAAGGTGATCGAGATCACCCACATCACCAATCTCACCGGACAGATCTTCCCGGTGCGCGCGATCACCGCGATGGCGCGGGAGCGCGGCATCACGACCTTCATCGACGGTGCACACGCGTACGCGCATTTCCCGTTCACGCGCGATGAACTGGGTGTCGACTACTACGGCACGTCGCTCCATAAGTGGCTGCTGGCGCCGATCGGCACTGGATTCCTGTATGTGCGGAAGGAAAAGCAGCCGGGTCTCTGGCCGCTCATGGCCGCGCCCGCGACGATGAACGACAACATCCGGAAGTATGAGGAGATCGGCACCCATCCTGCCGCGAATCACAACGCGATCTCGGCGGCGCTCGCCTTCCACCGCGGAATCGGGGCCGACCGCAAGGTCGCTCGGCTCCGGTACCTGCGCGATCGCTGGGCCCGGGCACTCCTCGACCTGAGCGACCGCGTCAGCGTGCCGACGCCACTCGATGGCAAGGATGCCGGTGCGATCGCGCTCCTGCAGGTTGATGGGCTTGATGCGGCCGAGCTGCGCGCATGGCTGATCGAGAAGCATCGCATCGTGACGGTGCCAATCAAGCATCCCGAGTTCAGCGGGATCCGCGTGACGCCGAATGTCTACACGACAATCGACGAGATCGATCTCTTCGTCGATCGCATCTCCCGTGCGATCCGAACGGGTCTCGCCTGACGCTCACGCTCGGGATTGTGGCCGGGGGCGGCTAACTTTTGAGGGTGATGTGACGTTCCTCGATACCCGCACCGGAGTCCCCGCATGTCGGTTCCCATCCCTGGGAAGATCGTTTGCGTCGGCCGCAACTACGCGGCGCACGTGCGCGAGCTCGGGAATGCGCTCCCCGAGCGCCCGCTCATCTTCCTCAAGCCGCCGTCCGCGGTGATCAGGAGCGGTGAGCCGATCCTGCTCCCTTCCACCTCGGCGCATGTCGAATTCGAGGGGGAGATCGGCCTCATCATGGGGACGCGTCTCCGTCGCGCCACGGAACGCGAAGCTGCGGAGGCGATCAGCGGAATCTGTCCCGTCAACGACGTCACGGCGCGTGACCTGCAGCGGCTCGACGACCAGTGGGCGCGAGCCAAGGGATACGACACCTTCTGTCCCGTCGGACCCTTGGCACCACTCACCACGCCGCTGGACGCGATCGAGCTCGTGACGCGGCTGAATGGCGAGGTCCGCCAACGCGCCACGAGTGCCGACATGATCTTCGCCATCCCCGAACTGCTCGCCTACATCAGTGGCTTCATGACGCTCGAGCCTGGCGATCTGGTCCTTACCGGCACCCCCGAGGGTGTCGGGCCCTTGTCGCCTGGCGACGTGGTCGAGATCGAGATCCCGGGCGTCGGCATCCTCCACAACCCCGTCGCCCGAGCACCCGAATGATCCGACTCAGTCAGAGACTCGACGTCCTCCCCAAGTACCCGCTGACCGGCATATCGGCGGCGAAGTATCGGCTCAAGCAGGCCGGCATCGACGTGATCGACCTCGGTGCGGGCGACGCCGATGGGCCACCGCCCGAAGGCACCCGGCAAGTGCTGGCCGATTCGCTCGACACAGTGGCATTCCACAAGTACGGCTTCCAGCTTGGCCTGCCGGCGTTCCGGGTCGCGGCGACCGACTGGATGCAGCGCCGATTCTGCCAGCAGTTCGATCCGATGCACGACGTGCTGCCCCTTATCGGCTCGAAGGAGGGGCTGGCACACCTCGCATTCGCGGTCGTCAACCCGGGAGATGTCGTCGTGGTGCCTGAGCCAGGGTATCAGGCGTATGTTGGCGGCGCCATACTCGCCGGCGGCGTGCCGCACGTCGTGCCGCTCGAGGCGGACCGCGGCTTCCTGCTCGAGCTCGACACCCTGCCGGAGTCGGTGCTCCAGCGGACGCGGTTGGTCTACGTCAACTATCCCAATAATCCGACCGCCGCGATCGCCCCGCGTGACTACCTCGAACGCCTCGTGGCATGTTGCCGGAAGTACGATATCGTGCTCGCGTACGACAACGCGTATGTCGATGTCACGTTCGATGGTTATGTCGCGCCCAGCATCTTCGAGATCGATGGCGCACGTGAGGTCGCCGTCGAGTTCTTCTCGATGTCGAAGTCGTTCCAGATGACCGGGTGGCGGCTCGGGTTTGCGGTCGGGAATCGGGAGATCATTGCCGCGCTCGGCAAGATCAAGAGTTACGTCGACACGGGTGCGTTCCAGGCCCTGCAGCACGCGGCGGCATGGACACTCGATCACGCCGAGACGCTGATCCCGCCGATGGTCGAGGAGTTGCGTATTCGGCGTGACGCGGCGGTCGCGGCACTCGCCGACATCGGGTTGCCGGTCGAGGTGCCCCAGGGCGCAATGTATCTCTGGGTACCGCTCCCGGCCGGGATGGCTTCCGCGGATTTCGCGAGCGACGCCCTGGAGTCGGAAGCGGTGGTGGTGCTTCCCGGCACGGGGTTCGGCGAGGCAGGTGAGGGATTCTTCCGGATCGCGCTCACCGTCCCCCCGGATCGTCTGCGCGAGGGGATCGGCAAACTCGGACGTGTGCTGACACGCATGGCCCTGGCGGGCGACGCGCGCTGATGGATCGGGCGCGAGTGGCCCTGACATGCCTCGCGCTCCTTTTCGGGCGGTCGGTCTCGGCACAGAGTGATGCACCTGATACCAGTGTCGCCAATCGACTCCGGCCGAACTTTGCGGGCGGGACCGTCTGGCTCATGCCGTTGCCGATGTCACCGCGAGCGATCGCCAGTCGGCTGACCGGCAAGTCACCAGGCGAATTGCTCGACAGCACCGTCACCGCGATGACGATGCAGTACCTCGCGGCGATGGATGCCGAGCGGGCGGCTCGGGGCGAGGGGAAGCTGCCGAGCTGGACGACCGAGATCGGCGGCAAGATGGTGGGCCTCGACAGTCGGTACGTCTATCTTGGACCGCTCAAGGTGCCGACGATCCTCATCGCATTGCTGCCGATCAGGTTCCCCGAGGTCAACCCGACACAATGGGATCGGCAGCGGACGCTCGACCTGATGCGATACGACCTGCGGACGGCCGGGGCCCGGCAGGCGAATCTCGCGGAGTTTGGCGAGGCGGTGAAGCAAGTCCGATTGGAACGCGAGGCCCGGCGTGCGTTCGACGCCAACCAGCGACGACCTCCACCCGAGGACGAGGACCCAACGTGAAACTGATCGACCACGCCGAGACGGTGATCGTGGTGACGGCCGACAACCTGGAACCGGGGCATCCGGACCTGGAGAGTGCCGCACGGCTGTGTGCGGAGATCTCGAGTCGCGGGGCAGGGTTCCCGTACCGTCGCGCCGTCGTGGTGAGCGATGTCGACTGGTTCGAGACCGACATGCTCGATGGTGCGCCCACGATCGGCATCGGCGGGCCGGGCGCGAACGCCGTGACTGGGCGCCTCGCGGGCGACCTGCCGTCGGTCTGGACCGATGGCGACCGCGTGATCATCCAGGCCCGTCTCGATGGGAAACCGCCACAGGTGCTGCTCTGGGGGATGGACCGGTTCGCGACCACCGAGGCGGTGGAGGCGTTTCTCGACCGTGGCTGGCTTGACGAGTTCCTTGAGCGGTGCTGGAGATTCCCGAGCGGGAGCCCGGCCTGAACGATCAACGATTAACGATGAAGGATGAACGATCCTTGATCCTTAATCCTTAATCCTTCATTGCCGCCACGATCCGCCTGAGCGACTCCTCGCGCCCCACCACGGCCAGCAACTCATGCACCGGTTCGCTCACGGTCCCGCCGGTGAGCGCAACGCGGATCGGCTGCATGAGATCCCCCAGCTTGAGGCCGCGCGCCTCGGCGAGTGCGAGGAGATCGTGCTCGAGTTCGGTGGCTGTCCACCCCTCGTCGGGGATCGGGTCGAGATTCTCGTGTGCGAGCGTCAGGTTCTTGGTGAACCGCTCGCCCATCTTCGCCGCGAGGGCGTCGCCTTTCGGCTCACGCACCACCTCGACCCCCGGCGTGCGGAGCCGCACCGCCTCGGCCACCATCGTCACCGTGCGCGCGCGCGCTTTCACGACCTCGATGATCGGCGCGGCCGCCTCGGCGCTCAGCGTGCAGCCGAGTCGCTTGAGTTCGCGGAGCACTGGCCCGACCAGTTCATTGGCGGGGAGCGCTGACAGGTACTGCCCGTTCATCCATTCAAGTTTGGTGGGGTCGAACACCGCGGGCTTCGACTGAATCTGCGCGAGCGTAAAGCGTGCAATGAGCTCCGCCTCGGGCAGGATCTCGTCGTCGTTGCCCGGTGACCAGCCGAGGAGCGCCAGGAAGTTGCGCATCGCGGCGGGGAGGATGCCCATGTCCTGGTAGTCGCCAATCGCAGTGGCGCCATGCCGCTTCGAGAGCTTCTTGCCGTCCTGTCCGAGGATCACCGGCACGTGTGCGAAGATCGGGACGTCGTAGCCGAGGGCCCGGTAGAGCGCGATCTGCTTGGGAGTATTGGAGATGTGGTCGTCGCCGCGAATCACGTGGGTGATCTGCATCGCCGCATCGTCGGACACGACCGCCAGGTTGTAGATCGCCGAGCCGTCGGAACGGAGAATGATGAAGTCATCGAGATCGCGTCCCTGCCACGTGATCTGGCCGTGTACCGCGTCGTCCCAGGCGATCTCGGCATCGGGCATCGCGAACCGAACGGTGTACGGGGCGTTGGCGGCCTCCCGGCGAGCGAGCTCATCGACTGGCAATGCCAACTTCACGCGATCGAACCGAAAGTTCTCCTTGGCGGCATTCGCCGCCTCGCGCGCCGATGTCAGCTCTTCGGAGGTCAGGTAGTCGCGGTAGGCCTTGCCCTCGGCGAGCAGTCTGAGGGCGTCCTCACGGTGACGTTCGGCGAACGTCCCCTGGAAGATCGGACCCTCGTCCCAGTCGAGGCCAAGCCAGCCGAGTCCGTCGAGGATGACCTGCGTGTGCGCTTCGGTTGACCGCTCGCGGTCGGTGTCCTCGATCCGGAGCACAAGCGTCCCGCCGGTATTGCGCGCGAAGAGCCAGTTGAAGAGCGCAGTGCGCGCACCCCCGACGTGGAGGTAGCCAGTGGGAGATGGGGCGAAGCGGACGCGGGGAGGATTGGACATGGACTCACTTCTCTAGACTCACATCTGTCACGGAGCGAGAGGGATTCGAACCCTCGTTAGGAGGTTACCCCCCTAAAACGGTTTAGCAAACCGCCGCCTTCAGCCACTCGGCCATCGCTCCCAAGCGGAACAAGATACACAGATCGGGTCCCGGCGTCAGCCGCCCTCCTCGATGCGGTCGCGGGCGGCCCGGACAGCCCGAATCCAGTCAGCCAGCCCCGGCCCGGCGCGGCTGA
>JBBSPX010000037.1:0-19215 GCA_038258395.1 Gemmatimonadales bacterium
AAGGCGACCGGCTCCACCTCGCGTGGCGCCATCATCGGGGCGGTGGTTGGCGGTGGCGTTGGGGCATATATCGGACAGCGGATGGACAAGCAGGCGGAGGAGCTCAAGCAGAACATCCCAGGTGCCACAGTGGAACGAGTGGGTGAGGGCATCCAGGTGACCTTCGATTCGGGCCTGCTGTACGATTTCGACTCCGATGTGGTGAAGTCGGCCGCGCGCGTCAACCTTGATGCCCTCGCCACCAGCCTCGGCAATTACCCAAATACCGACCTGCTGATTGTTGGCCACACCGATGCGATCGGCGCGGCGAGCTACAATCAGGAGCTCTCCGAGCGTCGTGCCAAGTCAGCGGCCGACTACCTCGCGGCGCAGCACGTGAGCGCGTCACGGATCCACACCGAAGGGCGCGGGGTGACCGAGCCGGTCGCGACGAATGACACCGAAGCAGGTCGCGCGGCGAACCGGCGGGTCGAGGTGGCGATCTACGCGAGCGAGGCGTATCGGAAGCAGCTCAGTGAAAAGGGCACGCCGTGATGCGTGTTCCACGCGGAATGCTCGGGATGGCGGCCCTGCTCGCGGGGTGTGCCATCTCGACGCAGCAGGAGGTGCAGCTCGGGCAGGAGTACTCGACGCAGATCGCCCAGGAACTGCCCCTCATCCACGATGCGCAGGTGGAGCAGTACGTCACCCAGCTCGGCAATCGTCTCGCGCGGGCGACCGATACCCGTGGCCTCACCTGGCATTTCACGGTTGTCAACAGCGATGAAGTGAATGCGTTCGCCGTGCCGGGTGGCTGGGTGTATGTCAATCGCGGCTTGATCGAGCGCGCCGCCGACATGAGTCAGGTGGCTGGCGTGCTCGGCCATGAGATCGGCCATGTCACGCTGCGTCATTCGGTCGAGCAGATGCAGCAGGCACAGGGGGCCAACACCGGTGTCACCGTGCTCTGCACCCTGACGAATGTCTGCAATAGCGGGACGGGACAGGCGGCCATCAACGTCGGTGGCAGTGCCCTTTTCGCGAAGTTCAGTCGGAGTGATGAGGCGGAAGCCGACGCCGAAGGAGTGAAGACCACCGTCAAGGCGGGCATCTCGCCGAACGGCATCCCGGCGATGTTCCGGATCCTGCTGAGTGAGCGGCAGCGCGATCCCGGTGCGGTCGAGGGATTCTTCCTCACGCATCCGCTGGCAGAAGATCGGATCACCGAGACCGAGGCGCTGATCGCGGCGTATCCGGCGAGCGAACTGCGTGGACTCGAGACGGACGAGGCGTCATTCCGCGCGTTCCGTCAGCGGCTCAAGGCACTGCCGCCCGCTCCGCCGCCCAAGAAGTCGTGAGGGTCAGCGCCGGGTGGTCGCCATGTCGCGGCGCACCGTCTGGCGCTTGCCCTTGACCTTGGTCGCTCGGAGTGCGGTGATCACCTGCTCGATCAGTTCCTCGGGGAGTTCCACGAGCGAGAACTTGTCAAAGATCTCGATCGAGCCGATCTGTTTCGATGTGAGGCCGGCCTCGTTGGCAATCGCGCCGACGAGGTCCGCCGGTCGCATGTTGTCCTTGCGCCCGGCGCCGATGTAGATCCGCGCCATGCCGGGTGCCTTCTTGCGCGGTGTCTTGTCATTCGGCTTGTCACTCGATGAGGTGCGTGTCCGCTCGCGCGACGCCTTCGCGACCGGTTCGCTTGGCGTGGCGAGCTCGGGTTCGTCGGCGCTGACCACCCCGCCCGTCGCCTCGTGGGCGAGCTTGATCGCCGCGGTGGCGATCTCGACCAGGTCGTATTCCTCCGAAAGCGCATCGACGATCACCCGGTAGCCGTCGAGTTCACCGGCCAGGATCGCCTCGCGCACCGAGGCGCGGGTGACCTCGAGCTGCATGGCACGTACGTCCATCACCGTCGGCAGCTGCGCCATGTCGAGCTTCTGCTTGGTGAGCAGCTCGATGTTGCGGATCATCCGGTGATCGCGCGGGTCCGCGAGCGTGATCGCGACGCCCTCACGGCCGGCGCGACCGGTCCGCCCGATCCGGTGCACGTACGCGGCCGGCGACTCGGGGACATTGAAGTTGACGACATGCGTGATCTGTTCGATGTCGAGTCCTCGCGCGGCGACATCGGTAGCGACCAGGATGTCGACCTTCGCGGCGCGCGTCTTCTTCATCACCCGATCGCGCTGCACCTGCGTCATCCCGCCATGCAAGGCCTCGACCTGGTAGCCACGGCCGCCCAGACTCTCGGCGAGACTGTCGACTTCGTGCCGCGTGCGGCAGAAGATGAGCGCCAGTGTCGGCGACTCGAGATCGAGCACCCGACCGAGTGCCTGCACCTTTTGTGCGCGATGCACCACATAGACCGTCTGACGCACCTTCGGCATCGTGCCGGCGGTACCCTTCTCGCGGGCGACCAGCACCTTGATCGGATCGTTGAGGTGACGTTCCGCGATCTTGGCGATGCGGGGTGCCATCGTGGCGGAGAAGAGCGCGGTCTGGCGCGTGTCGGGGGCGGCGTCGAGGATGCTCTCGATCTCGTCGGCAAAGCCCATGTCGAGCATCTCGTCGGCCTCGTCGAGCACCACCGTCCCGACACCGCTCAAGTCGAGGGTGCCGCGCCGCATGTGATCGAGCGCGCGTCCCGGTGTGGCGACCACGACATGGACCCCGCGGCGGAGGATCCGGATCTGCGAACTGAACTCCTGACCGCCGTAGATCGGCACCGTGAGCGCCCCGAACGCGCGACCGTAGCGATGGAACGCCTCGGCGACCTGGACCGCGAGCTCGCGCGTCGGCGTCAGGACCAGGACGGTGGGCTTGGACGGCTCGGGGGCCTTGTTGGGCAGGCGCTGCAGGAGCGGGAGGGCGAACGCCGCGGTCTTGCCGGTGCCGGTCGCGGCCTGGGCGACGATATCGCGGCCGACCAGAAGGTGGGGGATCGCCTCGCGCTGGATCGGGGTCGGCTCCTCGTATCCCAAGGCGGTGAGCGCGTCGACCAGTTTTGGGACGATGCCGAGGTCGGCGAATGTGGCGGAGTCAGTCATGCGGGAAGATACGTGGTGGCGCCCCACAAGGCTTCAGCCGGGGGACGGGTCGCGAAGACCTGCCATTAGTTTGAAGGAGACGACTACAAGGAGCACACGATGACGAATACACCAACCCCCACGGAGCCAACCACTGGCTGGCAGGTCGATACAGCCCACTCGGGGATCGACTTCTCGGTCCGGCACCTGATGATTTCGACGGTTCGGGGTCGGTTCGGGACCGTGTCGGGTACGGCCGGCTCGATCGATTCGGAGGGTGGCACCCCGACGATCGAGGTCACCATCGATCCCGCCAGCATCAACACTGGAAGTGACCAGCGCGACACCCACCTCCGGTCGGCCGACTTCTTCGACGTCGAGGCCTACCCGGCGATGACCTTTCGGGCGACCGGGGTCGAGGGCGATCTGGGGGGGGAGTTCATCCTGACCGGTGACCTCACGATTCGTGATGTCACCAAGCCGATCTCATTCGCGGTCGAGGCGAACGGCGTCACGGTCGACCCGTGGGGGAATCGTCGGGCCGGATACAGCGCGCATGGGAACCTGAGCCGGAGTGCATACGGTTTGACGTGGAATCAGCTGCTTGAGGCGGGCGGTGTGACGGTGGGCGACGACGTGAAGTTCACGATCGATGTCGCGCTTACACAGCCGATGGGGTGAGTCTGGAGGCTACGTCGAGGACGGCCTCGCCGCCGCCGCGATCGCCTCCGCGAGTTCCTCGGTGTCGCGGGCGCGACGGCGGGCCAAGGCCTGCCATACCGATCGGCCCAGCCCAAGCCCCGTGATCGCCCCGGCGACTGCGAGGCCAATGCCGCTGACGGGTCCAACGCCTGGAGATGCGGCAATCGCACCGGCGATCATCAGCCCCCAGGAGGCAGGAAGCAGATGAAGGATGGTGCGGAGTCGGGCGGGGTGCCGCTCGACGACCTGCATCTGCGTCTCGTCGCCTTGCACCGTGAGCGAGACCTGCGTGCTTCGATCCATGCCGCGGCCGCGATCGGCGCTGGTCCATCGCACTGTGCCGAGTGCCTCGGTCACCGTACCGGCGGAGTCGACGCGCTCATCGATCACCCGGATCAACTGTTGCATTGCGGCGTTGTCGAGCGCCGTCGGGATCGCGCGAACCAGTTTGGTCGTGAGAGGTGCGCCGAGCAGCGCGTTGGGCCGCGAGCGTCGGCCGGCCTGCACCGCCGTCACCGCCTCGTTGATCACGTCGGGGCTGAGGCCAACTTCACGGGCGATCTCATGCAGTTCAGCGAGGCTCAAGCCGCGGCCGCTCCCGGGCCCGGGGCGACGTTCCTCGATCTCCGTTGCGCGTTGCAGCACCAGCGCCACTTCCTGATCGGAGAAGCGACGCCCGGTGTCGTTGGGTGGTGTCGAGGCGGAGTCAGCCACTTGACGGCGTCTTGGCCAACTTGGCATCGAGGCTGTAGGGGCCGGCGCCCCAGGCAGCGAAGAGCAGCCAGATGAAGCAGAAGAGCATTACCGTCTCGCCGTGGTTCTGCCACCACCAGATGTGGTCGCTCCGCATCGCGTGCATCCAGAAGTAGGCAACCGCCATCTCGCCCGATGCGATGAAGGCGACCAACCGGGTGCCCAGGCCGATGATGATCAGCAAGCCGCCGACGGTCTCGATGACACCGGCAATGCCAAACCGACTCATCAGGTCGACCGTGCCATCAGCGCCGAACCAACCGAACATCTTCGACGCGCCATGCGAGAAGAACGCGGCGCCGGCCATGACGCGGAGCGCGGTCTGGGCGGCCGGGAGATACCGACTGCTGAGTGGTGCGATCATGCTGTCCTCGATGTCATGAAGGGCTGATGTCCACTACTTGATTCCTGGTCGATACCGTTTGATCGTGGCCGCGGCGACATCGGCCTCGGTGAACGCCACCGGCTTCAGCTCGCCTCGCGCGAACATCGCCGCCTGATTGGCAAAATACGGACTCGCGGGATTGTTGCTCTCACCATACGAGAGAATCGAGTAGGCACGCGGCACCTCGCCGAACTCGACCGCGATCACCCAGCCATCGCCACCATTCGCGCGCCACTTGCCATCGGGGTCCTCGCCGTAGGCGAGTACGCGGAAGCAGCCAAGCGCACCGCTGCAACCACCGACCGGGACATCGACGTCGCCGCGACGCACACGATGCACGGTGCCCCACGCCACATCCCATGCACCATAGCGCCGTGCCGTCTCGGTGACGGCCCAGGCGAACGCCGATGCGGCGCGGGCAGGATCGGCGAGTCCACGCGGCGTGCTGGTCGGCTGCATCACATCCCACACTTCGGCGTAGATGTCGGCGTCGCGATCACCATTCGGTGGCGTGGTCGCGGTGCTCGAGTAGCGGTTCCACCAGGTCTCGAACAGCACACTGCCGCGACTCTCGGCGCTGGCAGTGTTGTCCCATTTGGCGAGAAGTGCTGCGGCCTGTTTCGCGGTCGATGATGGAGCGTGTGCTTGCACCGCCGCGAGCAGGTCGGTCTTGACGCGATCGGCGAGCAGCATCTTGTAGTTGTGCTTGAGGCGGACCACATCCTCGAGCGAGAACTTCTGGGTGCCACCGATCAACTCGATCGCGTGCTGACTGCGGAGCCGCAAGTTGGGACGCGGGTAGTTGTCGGCGTAGAGCTCAGGCGAGAGGATCTCGTTGAGATTGGTGAAGTGGAACGGATCGTTCTCCTGGTGGATGTAGCCACCGGGAGGATTGTGCAGCTGGGGCAATTCTTCGACCGGATGGAGCGAGGTCCAGACATCGTCGCTGGTGTGCGCCGGTACGGCGACCGTGTCACCACCGGACGGCCGCTTGAGGTTGGGCTGATGGCCGAACCAGAGATACTCGATGTTCCCATCGGCGTCGGCATAGGTGAAATTCGACGACGGCTTCTCCAGCATCCGCATCGCGTCGTACCAACTGTCGAAATTGCGGGCGCGGACCATCGCCAGCCACTGCTCCGCCAACTGGAATTGCGTGAACCCCGCGACCTTCCAGACATGCAGCTTGCCATCGGCGCGGTAGATCACGGGACCGAGGTGCGTCACCCACCGTTCACGGGACTCGGAGGCGGTATCGCCCGATGTCGTCCGAAAGGGAAGCGTGGTGACTTCCTTCTGGATGGGGATCGAGGCACCATCGAAGAGGTAGTGGTCGGCCCGCGCCGGGTCTTCGTCGATCAGGTAGATCTCATCGGGGTCGGGCGCGTTGTTGGTGGTCGAGAAGCCGAGCCGTTCGTTGAAGCCGCCCAGCGTCTGGAAGGGACCGCCGATCCGGAAATCGCCGTAGAAGGTGAAGTCGTTGTCGACCGTGAGCTGCATCTCGTAGTAGCCGGACTGCCAATTGAGATGTGGGTTCCGGAGCAGGATTGCGTGGCCCGACGTGGTGCGTGACGGGGCCAGCGCCCAGGCGTTGGAGCCGACATCGAACTGATTGGTGATCTCCTCGGGTGTTGGGCCTTCCCCTTGGCGTGAGCGTGCATTCGGAGCGATCGCACCAACACGCCGCAGATAACCACGAAGCATCGACTCGCTGGGCCACTCCATGTCGGTGGTGAGCACATCGGGGCCACTGAAATCGGGGCGCATCCATTCCGGGAAGTCGGCGGGATGCATCGAGAGGTAGCGATTGATGCCGGCTGCGAAGCCCTCGTACACGTCGCGGGTGTCCTTCGAGAGTTGCGGGTAGACCTCGACCGCGCGGAGCCAGAGCCGCCGATTGACGAAATCTGCGTCGATCGAATCCTTGCCAAATCGCAGTGCCAGTTCCCCGCGCGTCCGGTAGAGCATGTACGGCATCTTGTCGCCGTAGTCCTCGAGTTGGACCCATGCCATTGCGTAGCCAGCAGCCCTCAGGTTCTCCGCCCTGATATGCGGCACGCCGTAGGTGGTGCGCCGGATCTCGACCTGCTGGCCGAGCTCGCTGTCCTGCGCAGAGGCCCATGCGGGCAAGAGGCAGAAGAGGGCAAGCAGCATCGTCGAGATCCACCACGTCGTCCCGCCGGCATCCCTCACACCGCCGCGCTTGTCTGGATCGTCCCTCTGGGCGGGTTCCTGCACCGATTCGGCGCCGGCCTCGAGTGCACGCGCATACGTCGCGTCGACATCGGGGACGTAGACATGGACGTTCGTGGCGATCGCTGGCCACCCCTCGACACTATCTGCCAGCATCAGCACGGTGTCGTCGATCCGCACCTCGGCGTGCCGGAGCCCACCACTCTCGTTCGGGATCCGGCGCAGGTCGACCGCGTCGAATACCGTGCGTAGAAAGTCGATCGTGCGCTCGGCACCATCGACGATCAGGTAGGGCGAGAGCGAGGTGTAGCCGGATGGCTTGAACTGGGAATCGCGTGTCATCGTGTCGTGGTGCTCCCGAAGAGGATCAAGGTTGGGCGTTGCGCTCGCCCGCGAGTGCGGCCACGCGTTCGCGCACGGCGTCGACCTGGGGCTTGAGCACCGGGTCGGCGTTCTTCCAGAGGGTCAGCAGCTTCTGATAGTACTCGAGGGCGCGTGCGCGGTCACCGCGCGCCTCGTGGAGTTCACCGAGTCGACGGAGGACCTCGGGGTACCACGCGCTCTCGTAGTATGCACCACCGGAGATCGACGGCATGGAGAGGGCCTTCTCGAACAGGACCATGGCGGAGTCGGAGTTGCCGGCGCGATCGAGCGCCATCCCCGCCTCGGCGAGGCCGCGGTTGTACCAGTGGCCGGCGTCGAGGTGACCGGATCGATTCCAGGCGAGGTACGCCGTCGCCGCACTGTCGAACTTGCCCTCGGCCATCGCGATGGCGGCGCGTGCATACGGACTGTCGGTGCGGTAGCGAGGATCATTCGGGCCGAGCGCGCTCTGCCACCGTTGCAATTCGCGCCGCGCGCCAGCGACATCGCCGACCTCCGCGAGGGCCGCGACCAACACCGAGCGCGGGAAATTGTCGATGGTGTCAACGTCCGCCGCAGCCAAGCGCACCAGTTTCTGACGTGCTTGGGTGGTATCGCCGGTCAGTCGAAGTTCGGCAATCACGAGGTGAGGGTCGAGGGCTGCCTCAACGTTGGGGATACAAGCCTGCCACGCGGCGAGCCGACCTTCGGTGAGGTTCAGCCCGCAAAGTGCTTGCGCGGCCCAGGGCGCCTTGGCGCCAGGTCCGGTCGTGTATATCGTCTGGAGCGAATCGAAATCCCGCTGCCCCTGCACAATCTGCCTGGCAAGGTTTTCGGTCCAGAGATTGCCGGGGAGCGCCAGCTCCATCTGTGCAACGGTCGAGTCGGCGGCCGCGAAGCGCTGTTGTGCGACCTGCGCCTCGACGAGGTTCCACCAGGCCACTGGCTCCTTGGGTTGCGTCTCCACGCCGCGGACCGCTGCGGACTCGGCCGCCGCCAGTTTGCCCTGGCCGAGCAGCAGGTCGGCGTAGCTCACCCAACCGTCGTTGTAGAGCTCCGTGCGGCGCTTGAGGATCGGTTCGGCCAGCTCCGGTTCGCCGCGGAATAGATGGTAGTTCATCTCGATCGACATGCGGACATTGTCGGGCAGGCCCTCGCGGTAGCGGTAGGCATGGGTCAAGGCATCGACCGCGCCGGTCCAATTCCGGCTGTTGCCATACGCCACACCGAGCGCGGACCATGCCATCGCGAAGGTCGAGTCGGAGCCGATCGCTTCCTTGAGGAGCACGTAGGCACGCCCCCGATCGCCGCCATCTTCGGCGCGGATTCCGGCGGTATACGCCTTGAGGGCTGGCAGCGAGGCAGTGACGGCGGCGGCGAGCGTGGGTGCATCGGCGACCGATCGGAGCGACTCGCCGATACCGCGGCGCAGCTTGCGCCCGAGCTCTCCCACCGCGTCGATCAGTTCGGCATCGCTCCCAGCGGTGGTACGGACCACGAGCGCCTCGGCGCCATTGACGGTCGACACCACTCGGGCGGTCAGTTGGTAGCCGCTGCCGATCGGTGCGACGCTGCCGGTGACGTACGCCTTGGCTCCCAGGCGTTCGGCCATCTCGCGGATCTTGGCATCTTGGAGACCGTTCGCCGAGGCGAGTTGCATCTGGGCGAGCGTTTGCCGCATCGCTGTCTGGCTCGGGATCTGAATCACCGACGATTCCTGCAGCTCGATCCGGACCGCGTCGGTCACGGTCTCTGCGAGAGTACTGTCGGGTGTGCGGTTCTCGAATTCGGCGATCATCACCTGATCGTTGGCGGCGAGCAGGTCATTGCCGATCAACGTGCCAATGCGTCCCTCGGTGCGGTACCACACGAAGCCGCCGACGCCGAGCAACAGCACCGCGGCCGCGGCGATCAGCGGCCAACGGCGTGCTGACACGCGTTGTGGCCCGCTCTCGGTAGCCTCGATTGCCGTGTGCAGTTCCGAGGCGGTTTGCCACCGGGCAGCCGGATCCTTGGCGAGGCAGCGCATCACGATCGTCTCGAGTGCCGGTGGGACGTCCTTGCGGTGCGTGGCGAGTGGCGCTGGTTCGGTAGTCAGGTGCGCGGTGAGGATCTGCTGCGCCGACGCACCGGTGAAAGGTGCCACGCCGGCGAGCATCTCATAGGCCATCACGCCGAGTGCGTAGATGTCGGCGCGATGATCGGTGGCGGCGTCGCCCGCGATCTGTTCGGGCGCCATGTAGGCCGGTGTACCGATCGAGGTGCCGGCTTGGGTCAGTGTCAGATCGTTCTCGTGTCCCGCATCGGAGCGACCGCCGGAGGTCAGAGCTTTGGCGATGCCGAAGTCGGTGATCAGCGCGTGCTGATTGGAGAGCAGTACATTCTCGGGTTTGATGTCGCGATGGGCGATGCCGCGCTCGTGCGCGTGCGCGAGCCCGTCGGCGATCTCACGCATGTAGCGGGTGGCCATCGCGATCGGCAGCTGGCCGTCCTTGTCGAGGCGCTGACGGAGGGTCGGGCCGTCTTCGAATGGCATGACGTAATAGAGGATGGTCGATGATGGACCTGTGACCACCCCGGAATCAAAGAGCGGCAGGATATGTGGATGATGCAGGCTCGCGGCGACCTCGATCTCGCGTCGGAAGCGTTCGGCCCCCACGGCCGCCGAGGGTTCCGGGCGGAGCACCTTGATGGCGACCTGCCGGTGGTGCTTGAGGTCCTCCGCGAGATAGACCGTGGCCATACCGCCGGCGCCGATCTCGCGTTCGATCCGATAGCGGTCGGCGAGTCCTGCTCGAAGCTGGTCAACGCTCATGCGCAGCACGATCGATCGGTCTTGGAGTCGCCCTGCATCTGGTCGGCCTCGTCGGTGGGGAGTCTCGGAGTCTAATGGCCGAACGGGGCGGGGGCGAGGGTGACGGGGCTACTCGACCCCGTGCAGCGCCGCGTCGATGACCGCCATCAGTTCACTCGCCGTGTATGGCTTGGCGAGGTGGCGGATCGGGTGGTGCTCAGGGCCCGCAGCTGGCAGGCCAGAGTGATCGGCAAGTCCACTCACGGTGACGAGTCGCACTGCCGGATCGATGGCACGGAGTCGCTCGATGGCAGTGGCGCCGTCCATCACCGGCATCATCATGTCCGTCAGTACGACCGCGATCTCATTGTGGTGGGCGGTATAGGCCTCCACGGCCTCCCGGCCATTGCTGGCGAGCATGACGCGGTAGCCGTGCGCCTGAAGGAGTCGTGAGGTCACCGAGCGGATGGCGGGCTCGTCGTCGACGACCAGGATCATCTCCCCCTGGCCATGATGGATCGGACCTGCCGACCGTGGGGCTCTCTTGGCAGCGACACCTGCCATGGTGGGCAAGCGGATCGTGAAGGTGGTGCCCCTTCCCGGGGTCGATCGCACTCGGAGTGTCCCGCGATGGCTGGTCACGATGGCGAGCGACGTGGAGAGTCCGAGTCCCGTGCCCTTGCCTTGTGGTTTCGTCGTGAAGAACGGTTCGAAGATGCGGTCGATCACCTCCGGTGGCATTCCTGTTCCGGTGTCGGTCACCTCGACGAGGACATCGGCATCGACACGGAGGAGGTCCTCGCTGCGGGCCGTGATGACGATCACGCCCCCGTCGGGCATCGCATCGCGCGCATTGACCGAGAGATTGAGGAGCACCTGATGCAGCTGCGTCGGATCGCCGGAGACGGGCGGCAAGTCGCGCGCGACATCGGAGTGGAGTTGTACCGTCTTGAGGAAGGTGTCGTTGCCGATCCGGACCACATCGTCGATCAGTTGCCGGATGTCGATCTCGACGCGACGGCCATCGACACCGCGCGCGAACTGGAGGACCTGGCGGATCATCTCGGCGCCCTTCCGGGCCGTGATCTCGATGTTGTCGAGCGTCTCCTTGCGCTCCGACTCGTCCGATTCCTCGCGCAACAAGTCGATCGACATCAGGATCGGCGTGAGGACGTTGTTGAGGTCGTGGGCGATGCCGCCGGCCAAAGTGCCGATGCTCTCCATGCGCTGCGCCCGCAGGAATTGTCCCTCGATCGCCTTCTGATCGGTCACATCCTCCGCGATCCCGACGATGCGGTACGGTGCGCCCGCTTCGTTCCGGACCGGATAGGCGCGGTCGCGAATCCAGCGCGTCGTGCCATCCGGTCGCACGATCCGGAAGGTCAAGTCGTATTCGCCTGAGAGCTGGAGCGGCATCGCTTGGTTGACCGCCTCGCGGTCCTCCGGGTGCACGGTGCTGGCCCACAGCGCGGGGTCATCATAGAGCGCCGAGACGGGCAAGCCCCAGATCGTCTCGAAGGCTGGGCTGGCGTACAGGGCGCGTTGGGCCGCGGGATCGCTGATCCAGAAGACCTCTTCGATCGTCTCGGTCAGTTGCCGGAACCGTTCCTCGCTCTCGCGCAGACTGAGCTCTGCCCGGACGCGCTCGGTGATATCGAGCCCCATACCGACCAGTGCTGGCTTACCCTGGAAGGCGATCCGACGACCGGTGAAGAAGTACGGTGTGCGACGTCCGTCCTTGGCCACCAGCTCGGCCTCCACACTCGATTCACTTCCTGCCATCACCTCAGCGATCCGTTCGGTGACTCGCTGGATGTCCGCGCCTCGGAAGAAGTCGAGTGGGTTGAGCTTTGCAAGCTCGTCGGCGGTGTAGCCCGACGCCTTGAGGAATGGCTGGTTCCAGCGTAGGTACCGGCCGTCCTCATCGAAGAGGTAGAGCGTTCCGGGGACACTGTCGAGAATGGTCTCGAGGAGGACGCGCTCCTCACGATCGGCTGCATGTCTACGATGCTCGCCTCGCAGCCGATGCAGCAGCAACAGGATGACGAGCAGCAGGATTGCTGCGACGATCATCGCAGGGATGGGACTCATGCTGGCAGCCAGGTGCAGATCTCAGTCATGCGGGATCGGTGACCCGAGGAAGAGGGGAATCCGTGAACTCATGATCAAGGGACGCGTGAAGTTCACGTCCCGCGGCCGGAAGTCAATCGGGGGACGGGTGGACGGTGTGCTCACCAAAGGCTCAGCCGCCTGCCCCGCGCAGCACGCGCAATGTCACCGAAAGCTGCCCGACGTGGCGCATGGCGTGCTCGGCGCCGTGGACGAGGCAGCCGATCACGGTCGATGGCAATTGCGCACGGCCGACGCCTCGAAATTCGCCCAGGGTGGCCGGGTCGGTTTCCCGGAGTTGATCGACCGCGAGGTCGACACGCTGCTTGAGCGCCTCGAGTGCTGGTGCGGTCTCGCTGGGCGCGAGTGGACCCTGTTCGCGCTTGAGCGAGGCGAACTGCGCTTCGGAAAGCGATTCACTGCGCGCATAGGTAAAGAGCCGATCGATCACGCCGGTCATGTGCCGGAGATGGAACGCCGGCGAGGCCACATTGGCCGGTCGGGCATTCCAGTCAATGTCGCCATGCTCCGCGACGAATTCCGCGACACTTTCGTGGACCTGCAAGAGGATATGTGCAACCGGTTGCAGGGCGTCGGGGACGCCCTCGACCGGTCCGCGTTGCCACCATTCGGTCTTGCTCATGACACCTCCGCAGTGAATGACACGCCGCTATGGCCTCGTGTTCGAGTTATCCATATCCGAGAAGATCAGCCATTTCCCCGATGCTGACTGTCGCAGCGTGAGCGTGAATTTGCCGGTATCATCCTTGCCGGCTTCGTACGTGTAGCCACCGAGGATGACGCCGAGCGAGTCGTGGGTCGCGTAGGCGAACGCTCGGAGCGAGAGCGAGCCACCAGCATTGTGATAGTGCGCCTCGATGCGCTCGTGCCCCTGCACCGGCGGACTCCCGCTGGAGAGGACGAATCCGTCGGTCGTGAAGAGCGCAGCCAACGCCTTGGCATCACGGCCCTGCCACGCGGTCTCGTAGTCACGGAGCACCCGTGCCAGCGAGGGAGGCAGGGTCACGCTGGCCTGGTGAGGTGCTTGGGCTGCGGCGCCTGCCGTCAGGAGCAACAGTGCACCCACAATGAGCCGAATCCGCTGCATACCGATCTCCGTTCAGGTCAGGGCGCGCTATCGCAACGCGTCCAGCAACGCGTCCGGCGCCAGCGTCAGGAAGATGTTGGCGTGGGTCAGGTCAGGGCGCGGCACGTATCGCCAACGGAGTCCGACGGGAGATGCCCCATGCAACAGGGAGTCGAGTCGGGCGCTCCCCACGGCGGTGCTCGGTTCCTGCGAGCTCGCGATGAAGAGGCTGCGTGTCATCGCGTCGAGGCGTGCAATTGGCCTCGCGGCGGAATCAGCCATCGCGCCATCGTTCCACCACAGGCTCGGGTCGAGCGCGATGTAGTGCTCGAACAGTCCGGGTGTGGCCAGGAAGGTCTCGACGATAAAGAGGCCGGCGAACGATTCCCCGATGATCGCGCGTTCCTCGGTCGTACGGTATCGCGACTCGATCTTCGGGATCAGTTCCGTGGTGATGAAGTCCCGAAACGCCGCCGATCCACCGACCCGAGGAGCCACCGCGCTGTCCGCGGCCACCCGCGTCGGGCCGGTCAGGTCACGCCGTCGTTTGGTATTCGGTATCCCGACCACTAGGACCGGTCGGATTCGACCGAGTGCGACGAGCGAATCCACGGTCGCCACGACATGGGGGAAATCCTCATCCATGCCGCCATCGGGCATGTAGAGGACGGGATAGCGTTCGTTGGACGCGTGATAGTTCGGTGGCAGGTGAACATTGATCGGACGGGGTTCGCCCAGGGCGCGGGAGTCCACCACCAACCTCTCCCGCGCGGTGACGCTGCCGTCCGATGCCGCGACCGACGTGCGTGCCGGACCGGGTGTCCGACACGCCAGGAGTGCCACGGTGAGCAGGGCGAACGTACGGATGCGTGACATGGTGTAGCTCCAGGGCCTGGCGAGGTCGCGTAGTCTCGGAATCTATCCTCTCCGAACGCCTCGCCAGTCACACACTACGGGCTATGGTCCGTCGGGAATTTCCGGCTCGACCAGGCGTCTGAGTTGAGCCAGGGATTCCTGCCAGCCCAGATAGCACATCTCGACGGGTATCACCGACGGAAGTCCCGCCTGCACAATTGTCAGGTCGG
Organism: Gemmatimonadales bacterium; assembly: GCA_038258395.1. Taxonomy (GTDB): domain Bacteria; phylum Gemmatimonadota; class Gemmatimonadetes; order Gemmatimonadales; family GWC2-71-9; genus Palsa-1233. Next base: position 14,477 of record JBBSPX010000037.1, read on the forward strand.
TTCCGCACGACACCGCGACGAGATCGATGGTGACGTCGATCTCACCGGGCAAGTTCGGGTCCTCGAATTTGTCGGTGTAACGGATCCGTGACGATGGTGTAAGCTCCACATAGGTCCCGCCGAACGAGTGACTCGACCCGGTCCCGAAGTTCGTGAACGACATCCGGTAGCGACCACCCACCGTCACATCCGCCTCGTGAACGGTACAGACAAAACCGTAGGGTGGCAGCCAGCGCGCCATGGCATCCCGATCGGTGAACGCGCGGTATACGCGCTCGGGTGGGGCCGCGAGCACCAGGTGCAGGCGAACGGTACCGGTGGTGGTCGTGCTGGTCATGGTTGTATCCTCGTTGGTGAGATGACGTGTCGATCAATGAACGGGCAAGTTCAGATTGCGCACCCGGGTGTCACGCAGATAGAGCCCGCCCCAGAGCAGTACCGCGATGTAGACGGGGAAGAGCACATGACTGAACAGTGGGTTGCCGACCCGAAGATGTGTGGCGATCGCACCTCCGAGATACCCGGTCCAGAGCACCGCACCGAGCGGCGCCGTCCGGGGTATGAGGTAGAGCACTAGGCAGATGAGTTGCAGTATGCCCAAGGGCCGGATGAGCTCCGCCGACCAGCCCAGGGCAGCGGTCCCCTCGATCGCCTGAGGTGACGCGATCAGTTTGAGCGTGATGTCGAAGAGCAGGAACAGGACGGCAACTCCGCTGAGCACCAGTCCCGCGCGACGAGCACCGCGAGAAACCTCGGCGGGTTGGCAGTGGATCGTGGACAGAGTGGCAAACATGACGGGCTCCTGGTGTGTGTACCTCAGTTAGACGACCCAGACCTTCGAAACTCATCGGTCGGATTTCAGGTGCTCACCAACTGTATGTCATATAAAGGGTTAGCCATCGAGTTCGAGAGCCAGGCCGAACCGCGGGAAAAGCGTCTCGACGTCGAGGTAGGAGGTCATACCGGTGATGACCGGTCCATCAAGTTCAAGGAGGATCAGGGCCCACGCCTGTGCCCCGTGTTGGCGGTACTGGGCGAAGGCCGGCATCCCGCCTGAGGCCTCGACCGGAACGAGACGCGACCCCTTGCAGCCGATGCCATGGCCCAGGAACCACTGGGCGACGGCGTCAGGCCCTTGAAGCCAGAGGTCGTAGGGCGGCATCGAGAGTGTGACGTCCTCGCGCAGCAGAGCCGTGAGGGCTGGGACGTCATACCGCTCAAACGCGTCGACGTAACTCATCAACATGGCTCTCTGCTCGCCGGAGAGAGCACGAGGAGTCACGATCGGTTTGCGTGATGCAAGGGTCGCGCGCGCACGCTGCAGGGCGCTGTTCACCGCGGGCACCGTCATGTCGAGTGTTTCGGCCGTCTCCGCGGCCGACCAATTGAGGACCTGGGTCAGGAGGAGCACGGCACGCTGGCGCGGTGGCAGGTATTGCAACGCTGCGACGAACGCGAGTTGGATGCTCTCCCGCAGAATGGCGTGCTCCTCCGGGTCGATGGTCCCGCCCGCCGGAAGTGCCAGCGCGTCAGGAATCGGCTCGACCCAGTACTCGCGTGGCTGCTGGGTGAGTACCATATCCGCTCGTACGTGCTCGGGACCCTGTGTGTGGTCGACCGGGCGGAATCGGTGCTGAGCCGCGCGGCCCAGCGTGTCGAGACAGACGTTCGTCGCAATCCGGTGCAGCCACGTCTTGAGCGAGGCCTGTTCGCGGAATCCCCCAATGTTCTTCCACGCACGGAGCATCGCCTCCTGCACGGCATCCTCGGCCTCGACGACGGAGCCGAGCATTCGGTAGCAGTGGCCGGTGAGGGCGGGTCGGAGCGCCTCGAACTGGACGGCGGTCGCGGTCATTGGTCCACCCCAATCGGGTTGATTCCCACTTGCCAGATGGTGCGAGTGTCCTTCGTACGCGTTCGCACCAGGTGCCGCCGCACGGGTGGTCAGCGCTGGAACTCCACGCGCACCAGCCGCACTTCGCCGCGCAGGAAGCCGGGGAGCGGGTGATAGTACGAGACGAAGATGATCCGGCCGTCTTCCTGCTCCAGCTCCGGGTGTTGACGCCCTGCATAGTCGACCCCTTGTGCCGGAGTCTGTCCGGTGAACAGGGTGATCGGTTCACCCCACGGGCCTTCCGGCTTGTCGGCCAAGCGCAGCACAACCTGGTTGGAGAGCCCGAGACTGTGCACCGCGGCGTACTGCTGCAGGTGATCGTTCCACGAGACGGCGAGCTCACCGGGAACTCCGTCGAGCACACCGGCTGCCGCTTGCAAGTTGGCGACCCAGGCGGACCCGTTCCATGTCTCGTACGCGGAGTGACTGCGTACCTGTCCCTCCGGCGCGCGCGCCACACCGACGCCGCGCGATCCATTGATCGCGATCAGTCCGTAGAGGTACACGTACCCATCACGGTGCATCGGGGTATCGAACGACGGCTCGTCCGGGCCGAAGAGCGTGCCCGATCGTGTCGCAGTCGTCTGCCCCGGTGCGAAATCGGCCAGCTCGACGCTCACATGCTCGTAGTTTAGCGCGCCGGGATGCACGAACAGCTTGTGGGCGAAGGCAAGCACGCCGCCATCAACACTTAGCAATCCGCCGGGCCAGAGCGCGATGCGTTCGTCGGGTTGTCCGGTTGAGTCGTTGTAGGCCCGTTCGACAGCGGTGAACGGAATGGCCTGGAACGGGGCGCCAGTGGCGTCGGTTGGCTCGTTGGTCTGGCGAGGTGTGCTGGGAGAAGACAGGGTTGCGGTATTGGTCCGATAGTTCGTGCTGTCCTCGGATGCCGGGCTGAAGATCGTGTCGCCGAACAGCCAAAGGATCAAGTCGCCGAGCTTGGCCGAGGCGCCGCCGTCGCGGACCGCAACATTGGTCGGCGCACCGAGTGGACCGAGGTCGGTCACCGATGCCACCACCGCCTTCGGAGGCGAGGGCATGCTGCTGGAGCCACATCCGGCCAGGATGGCCGTGACGAGCACGGGGACAAAACGGCGGAATGCATGCATTGATCCTCCGGATGGCGTGGAACGTGGGCGGGGTTGTGCCCTGCGTCGTTGGTAGTGACGACTGGAGCCAATATCGCCACACGTTCGCACCACCTCCCTCGCTCCGTCGGGTCGGATTCGTGCAGGCTCGCCGCCTACGGCGTCACCTCCGCCGGCAACAACGTGATGTGCACGTAGTTCTTGCCTCCCAGGTACGTCCGGGCCGCATCCTGAATCTTCTCCGCCGTCAGGCCGTCGAGAAGCTCACGATATTTCAGGATATCCGCCGGGTCATCGCCATACTGATAGCTCTGGCTCAACCGGCTCGCCCAGAATGTGTTGGTCTTGAGTGCGGTCTCCCGCGAGCGCAGCTGTCCCTCCCGCACCTTCTCCAGTTCCGCGGCGCTCGGCCCACTCTCGGCAAGCGCCTTGATCTCGGCCAGCACGGCCTGCTCCAGTTCCGCCGCGCGCTCGGGCGCACTGCCGAACTGGACCACGCCCAGGTAGATGTTCGGGTAATCCCGCTCACCCTGCAGCATCGCATTCACACTGTAGGTGCCGCCGAGCTTCTCGCGCAGGTTGTCGAGCAACCGGTTGGTGAGCAGCTCGCCCAAAGAGCTCATCACGTAGTTCTGCTGAGCATCCCACGTGAACGGTCCGGAAAAGATCATCACCGTCTGGCTCTGCGGCTCGCTTCCCAGTCGCACCACCTTCTCGATTGTGCCTTTGGGCGGTGTGGGCCCGACCGGGAGTCCGGATTCCTCGCGGCCAAGCGATGGCAAGCCGCCGAGATAGCGCTGCACCAGCGGCTTCACGGAGTCGACATTGAAGTTGCCGACCAGGAAGAAGGTGAAGTCGCTCGCATCGGCGAAGCGATCGCGATAGATCGCCAGTGCCTGATCGAGATCGATCTCGTTGAACAGTTCCCCCGACATTGGTGTCTCTCGCGGCGAATGACTCGTGATCGTCGCGGTCACCGTGTCGGAGAAGGTCTTCTGCGGATTCGCGGACAGGTTCGCCATCGACGCCTGCATTCCCTGGCGGAAGGCGAGGAACGCGCTGCTGTCGCGCCGGGGTGCCGTGAAGCGGAGGTAGACGAGCTGCAGCATCGTCTCGACGTCGGCGGCACTCGAACGACCGGAGACTCCCTCTGTCTGATCGCCGATCATCACGCTGGCGGAGGCAGACTTGCCGCTCAGGGCCTTGCGAAGATCGGTGGCGCTCAGCCTTCCCAATCCGCCGACATCGGCGACCATCGTGGCGAAGCGGGCGTCGGTCGCGAGCGAGTCGGGCACCAGTGAACTCCCGCCCGGACTGGTGGCGCGGAGGATCACTTCATCGTTCTTGAAATCCGTTGGCTTGAGCACCACCCGTACACCGTTGGCGAGATCCCACTCGGTGATGCCCAGGTCGGGGAGTATCCGTTCCGCGGTGATCGCGGCCGGCTCCGGCAACTTCGCGACGAGTCCGCCGCTCACGACACTGTCGCGGTACGGTTCGATCGCCTTGCCCGCGACGCCGTGGTAGATGGCCAGCACCTGGCTGGCCGTGGGCACCGTCAGGTCCGGCTTGGCGGGGGCGTTGACCGCAATCACCGGGCTGGTCGGTGTGAGCGCGCGCTTGGCCGCGGCATTCACCTCGGCGAGCGTGATGGTGGGGTTGATCCGCTGATAGGCGCGATACTCGCCGGCGGTGCCGAGCACCTCCTCGCCCTGGAGGAAATTGCGGAGCAGCTCCGATGCCAGTGAGGCCGAGGT
>JBBSPX010000038.1:0-18693 GCA_038258395.1 Gemmatimonadales bacterium
GGCCAGGGTGCGCTCCACGCGGCCGCATCGTAGACGTCAAAGTCCGGTGGCAGTCCCTCGCGCATGGTCTCGATCAGGCGGTACGCCATGATGTAGTCCATCCCGCCATGACCGCCTTTGGCTCGCGCGATGGCCCCGATGCGCTGCCACAGCGGATGGGTGTACTGGGCCTTCGTGGCGTCGTCGAGCGGGCGCCACGCGTGGCCGCCCTCCTGGCCTTCGAGAAAAAGCCGGGCGGGGTAGTCCTCGAACGCGCCCTTGGTGCCACGAATACTGTTGAGTCGACTGTAGGGTGTCGGAAGCGTGACATTGTGCTGCAGCAGGATCGTCTTGCCGCGCATCGTCTTGATCAACGAGCTGTTGATGTCGCCTTCGACGTACGTCTCCTGCCACTTCGGCGACCCGGCCGGGACGTGCGCCGCGCGCCACTCCGTGAGGCCACGCTCCGGCGTCGACATCGAGACGAGATAGTCGAACCGATCGCCCTTGTGGATATCGAGATACCACGACACCGGACCGAGACCGTGCGTCGGATAGAAGTTGCCGTGACGCTCGGTATGCGGGATGCGGCGCCACAGTCCTTCGTCACGATCCTCGAAGAGGAGGTCACGCAGGTCGTGGATGTAGGCCGCCTCGGCGTACAGCACCTCGCCGAACCGACCCGCCTTCACCATCGTGTCGACCAGCATCTCATTGAAGTCGTAGCAACAGTTTTCCATCATCATGCAATGGCGGCGGGTCCGCTCCGAGGTGCGGACCAGGGCCCAGGCATCCTCGATGCTGCTCGCCGCGGGCACCTCGGTGGCCGCGTGCTTGCCCGCTTCCATCGCCGCGAGGCAGACCGGCACATGCCACGGCCAGGGCGTCGCCGTGTACACGATATCGATGTCGTCGCGTTTCACCAGTTCCTCAAACGCGCGCTCGCCCTCGGTATACAGCGCGGGGGCCGGTTGACCGGCAGCGGTCACCATTTTCGCGGCGTGGGCAGCCTTCTCGGGAACAATGTCACACAGCGCGGTGATCCGGACGCCGTCGACGGCCAGCAGTTCGCCGAGCACCGACGTGCCGCGCAGTCCCGTGCCCACGATCGCCACGCGCACGGTTTCGTGGCGGCCGAACGGCACACCCATCATCGAGGTCTCGCTGCGGGTGCGGGGGGGCGGTGGCGTGGCCTCGGCGGGCCGACTCAAGGCGAGCCCAGCGCCAGCCAAACCGGCGGCCTTGAGCAGGTCGCGACGCGTGACAGGGCGTTCACGGGGGAAGGAAGCCATGGGAGAATCCGGGGTGAGTCGTGACGGAGAGGTGGGGCACGCAACCCCGGACGCTACGTTGGCGCCCGTCAGCCCACAAGACCCTGACCTATCTTGAGGGATGACCGCACCGGGCTCACTCCGGCGATTGGGCTTCTCCGCCGCCCTCGCTACCGTCGTCGCCAATATCATCGGTACCGGCGTCTTCACCACCCTCGGCTTCCAGGTCACGGAGACCTCCGATGGTTTTGCCTTGCTCTTGCTCTGGGTGATTGGTGGCGTGATCGCCTTGACCGGGGCACTCTCGTACGGCGAACTCGCGGCGGCGATCCGCGGGTCGGGTGGCGAGTACCGCTTCCTCGGTCGGATCTATCATCCGGGACTCGGCAGCATCGCGGGGTGGGTGTCCATCGCCGTCGGTTTCGCGGCCCCGGTCGCGCTCGCCGCCATGGCACTCGGTCGGTACGCGGGTCCCCTCATCGGCGTTCAGGATCGCTACCTCGCGTTCCTGGTGATCCTTGGGGTCAGTGGCGTGCACTTGCTCGCTCCCGAGACTGGCGGACGGGTACAGGTGGTGGTGACGACGATCAAGGTGCTGCTCATCCTGGCCTTCGTCGCGGCAGGACTCTCCAGTACACTCCCCCCGGCGATCCATTTCACCCCGGACGCTGATTCCTGGCACCAGGTCGCCAGCGGAGAATTTGCGCTCTCGTTGATCCTCGTCTCGTACGCCTACTCCGGGTTCAACGCAGCAGCATACTTCCAGGCTGAGGTGATCGACGCCGAACGGCAGGTCCCGCGCGCGCTGGTGCTCGGGACCGTGCTGGTGGCGGCGCTCTACGTCGCGCTCAACTGGATATTCTTGCGCACCACGCCGATCTCCGATCTCACTGGGCAGCTCGAGGTCGGCGCGATCGCGGCCAATCGCATCTTCGGGCCCGAAGGCCGACGCGTGATGAGTGCCATCATCTCCCTGCTCCTCGTCTCGACCATCAGCGCGATGACGCTGGCCGGCCCGCGTGTCATCGAGGCGATGGCCGAAGACCTGCCACCAATGCGGCCACTCGCCGCACGGACCAGCACCGGGGCGCCGGCGCGCGCAGTGCTGCTTCAGGGGGCGCTCGCCCTCGGGTTCGTGCTCACCAATTCGTTCGAGGGGGTGCTGACCTATGCCGGATTCACGCTCACCCTGTTCTCGCTCATGGCAGTGGGCGGTGTGATGCTGCTGCGTTGGCGTGAGCCGGACCTGCCACGGCCATATCGGACGTGGGGCTACCCGTGGACACCGCTCTTCTTCGTGGCGTTCTCGTTCTGGACGGTGGTGGTGGTGGTACGGGACCGGCCTATGCAGGCGGTCGGTGGAGCGGTCACGCTTGGGTTGGCGGCGTTGCTGACGTGGGTGGTCGGGGAGGCCGACCGTTCGAGCCCGACCGAGGGGTCGAGCTCAGGCCCCGCTGATCGTCGGGAGGAGTACGGGTGAGCGGAGGAGCTCGTTCACGCCTGCCTCGATCTCTTCTTCGCTGGTGAAGAGCCGACGGGCGCCCTTCCACCAGGCGCTGCTGGTCCGGGGCAGATTCGACTCGATCACACCCTTCCGCGAATTCGACGCGTGGACGTAGCGGCCCTCACCGATATAAATCCCGACATGGTCGACCCCGCGACCCTTTCCGAAGAAAAGCAGATCGCCCGGGAGTAGCTGGCTCGGATCGCGCGCGATTTCGAGGCCGATCTGGGATTGCTCACGGGAGGTTCGGGGGATCTCGACATCAAAATTCGCCAGCAACCACTGCACCAACCCGCTGCAATCGAACGCTTTACCAGGCGCCGAGGCGCCCCACTTGTAGCGCGTGCCGACCTGGTCTCGGGCCATGTCAATCAGCGAGTCCCGATTCGCGTGTGGCAGGAACATCCGCGAGATCGCCGAGAACGGCTTGTCTGCGCGGGCGAACGAAGACTGAGCATGGAGGAGCGGAGCCGGCGCGACCGCGAGCAGGGCGGCGGCGAGCAGGGCAGGTCGGAAGCGCAACGTCACGATAGACAGGCATTCGGTCGAGGTTCGAGCACGCGCCGCACCAATTGCAGCCGGAGCAGGATAGCCCCGGCAACGCCGCTCGTCCACCCCAGTGTCGGTCAGTCGATCGCGAAAGTGACCCGGATGACTCCGGTTACGTCCTTTTCCCGGTCCGAGGTGTCGTACATCCCATAGTCGCTGACATCGGTCGACTGCCGCTTCCGGACCTGGAATACCCCGACACGGACCGCTTTGATGCGCCCCACCGTCGCCCCCGCGGCGGTCACGATCTCCTCGGCCCGGGCCTTGGCGTCACGCGTGGCATCGGCCAGCAGCGGGCCGCGGATCGATGGCAGCTCGGCGTAGAGGTACTCCGGAGCCTGGGGGACGGCCGGGACGCCGCGATCGAGGAGTGGGGTGAGGTCGGCCGCCAGACCGGCGATCCGGTCGACATCCGGGCTTCGCACCTCGACCTGGGTGGTCACTCGATAGCCGAGGATCCTGCCGGTCATCGAGCCGTTGATCCATTCCTCCTGGGCGTAGGTCGATGGCGCTCGGGTGATGATCATGCTGTCCGCAAAGCCGGCACTGGCTAGCCACTCTCGGGCAGCCGTGGCACCATGCCGCGACTGCTCCGTGGCGGCGGTTTGGGAACTGGCCTGGGCCACCACATCGAGCCGCCAGACTGCGAGGTCCGATCGCACCTGACGAGTGGCCGACCCGGTGACGGTGATCTCGTCCCCGGCACGCTTGATCGACCCCACGGCGAGGGAGCCGATCCCCGCCGCGGCGACGACACCAAGCGCCAGGATGATTGCTGGCACGACAAACGATGGACGATTCACAGGATCCTCTGGCCGAAGCCGCTGGCCACCAGCCCGACAGCAAGCTCGGCGGTGTGGTTGAAACGATCGAGCACGGGATTCACCTCGACCAGGTCCATCGCGATCACGCGTTGCGTATCGTAGAGCATCTCCATCGCGAGGTGGGCTTCCCGGTATGTGGCCCCCCCCCGGACCGGTGTGCCGACGCCGGGCGCCTCCTGCGGATCGATGAAGTCCAGATCGAGCGAGACATGGAGGCCAGCCGTGCCGTCGCTGACCTGGGCGATCGCCTCCTGCAGGACCGCGCGCATGCCGCGCTCGTCGATCTCGCGCATCGTGTAGATCCGGACCCCCCACGCCGCCGCATGGTCGCGCTCACCCGGATCGACGTCGCGTGCGCCGATGATCACCACGTGGCGAGGGTCGATGGCTGCGGCGTCGCCCGCGAGCATGGACATCGGTCCCTCGCCGTGACCCAGCAGGTGGGCGACGGGCATGCCGTGCACATTGCCGGTCTCGCTGCTGGTGGGCACATGCAGGTCGGCGTGCGCATCGAGCCAGAGTACGCCGACCCGTTCCCCGCGCGCGGCGAATGTCCGGGCGACGCCCGCGACCGACCCCGCGGCGATCGAGTGGTCACCGCCAAGCACCAACGGGGTGTCGCCTCGGGCCGTGATCGCAGCGGTGCGGTTCGCGAGCTCGCGGCAGACGTTGGTGATGGTGGGCAGGTAGTCGAGTCCGTGACCCGCGCCGAGTGTCTCGCGCGTCGGAACCGCAACATCGCCCTCGTCGCGTACGGTGTGCCCGAGGGCTTGGAGTCGCGCCTCGAGCTTGGCGAGGCGGACCGCCGACGGCCCCATCTCGACCCCACGACGCGAGGCACCGAGGTCCATCGGAACACCCAGGATGCTGATCGAACGACTCATGACATCACCTCGCCTGGAGCGGCCGCGACGACTCGGTCGCGGTAGATGGGGTCGAGTTCGTCACGGAACGCATCCAAAGTGCCCGGTAGGCCGGCGAAGGTATCGTAGTGCTGCGGCACGATCCACGTGGGGTCGACCAGCTCGACGGCCCTCGCGGCCTGACGCGCGCCCATGGTGTAGAAGTCACCTATCGGCAACATCATGATGTCCGGCCGGTAGACTTCGCCGATCAGCGCCATGCCACCAAAGACACCCGTGTCACCGGTGTTGTAGATGGTCGGGCCGTCGTCGAATGCGACCACAAATCCACATGGCGTACCAACGGCTCGCGAGGGACCGCCCGCCGGGCCGATCGAGGAGGAGTGCATCGCCTGGACAAGCGTTGCACGCAGCCCCGGCACCGTCGCGGTGCCACCGATGTTGAAGCCGATCACCCGGTCCTCCGGCACACCTGCGGCGACCATCTCTTCGGCGAGCTCAAGTTGGGCGAGGATGGTCATTTCATGCTGATTCGCCAACTCAGGAGCGCCAGTGATGTGATCCCAGTGTGCGTGGGTGAGCAAAATGAAGTTGGCGTCTGAGACGATCTCTGCTGCCTTCGCCGGTGCCTTGGGGTTGCCGAGCCATGGGTCGAAGAGCAGCGTGGGTCCCCCGCTTGGCGCCACGTGAAAACCGCTGTGGCCGAGCCAGGTCAGGGACACGCCGAGTCGGGACATCTGAACTCCAGTTGCTGGGCGCGTTGCGTTTGCGCGTTCTCCAAGTAGGATACCCGATGAGCCCGTGCGGGCACACCCCCCGTCCGTCCCGAATCGTCATCAGGAGTTGCGCATGCATTCGGTCCGATCTACTCGCCGTTTCGCCGTCATGTTCGCATTACTTCCGTTGCCGCTCCTAGCGCAACAAGGCTACCAGCAGCCGCCAGCGGCGATCAGGACCATCCTCGACGCGCCGCCAACGCCAGGACTGTCGCTCGCTCCGAACCGTGAGTGGTTCATCCTGACCGAACGCTCGGGGCTTCCTTCGATCGCCGAGGTGGCGGAACCGCACCTCAAGCTGGCGGGGACTCGGCTCAATCCGCACACCAATGGACCGGCGTCGACCGGTGGGCTCGAGGGGATGACGCTTCAACGGATCGCCGACGGCGGGACTACCAAGGTGCAGGTCCCGGCCGGTGGAAGGCTGAGCGGACCAAGTTGGGCGCCGGACGGCCACCATTTCTCGTTCACCCAAACCACCGACTCGGGGATCGCACTCTATCTGGGCTCGCCCGACGGCTCGGTGCGCTCGCTGATGGGCTCGGTGCTGAATGGCGCCCACGGCTCGCCCTGCAGTTGGCTCGATGGCGGTGCTGAATTGCTATGTGCACGCATTCCCGCCGATCGTGGTGCACCCCCGTCGGCGCCCGATGCGCCCACCGGCCCGGTGACGCAGGAGTCGAGCGGCCGGAGTGCGCCCGAGCGGACCTATCAGGACCTGCTCACGTCACCGTTCGGCGAGGCGCAATTCGCCTACTATTTCGCGACCCAGTGGGTGATTGTGGGGCTGGACGGCGCCACGACTCCAGTCGGTTCAGCCGGACTCACGACGTCGCTCTCGCCGTCACCCGACGGTCGGTATTTCATCGCGGAGACGGTGCAGCGTCCGTTCTCGTACCAGGTGACGTGGGGGCGCTTCCCGTCGCGGACTGCCATCTGGGAGCGAAGTGGTCGCGAGGTGCGCCTGCTCAGGAATCAGGCGCAGATCGAGGTGCAGTCCCTGGCGCGTGGCTCAACGTCGAAAGGGCCGCGGAGCTGGCGTTGGCGGGCGGACGCTCCCGCGACGCTCGTTTGGATCGAAGCGCTCGATGGTGGCGATCCCAAAGTCGAGGTGCCGCATCGCGACCGAATCGTGACGCTCGACGCCCCCTTCAGCGGCGAACCCATCACCTGGCTTGAGACCGAATGGCGTGCGGGTGGCATTACGTGGGGCCGGACCGACCTCGCGCTGGTGAGTGAGAGCTGGGCACCGACTCGTCGCACCCGCACATGGATCGTGAACCCCTCGGTCGCTGGGGGCGCACCACGCCTGCTGTTCGATCGCGCCTCGGATGATCGGTATGGTGATCCGGGCTACCCGCTCAGCGATACCGACTCGACGGGCCAGACCACCTTGCTTTTCTCGCGCAACGGCACGTCGATCTGGCTGAGTGGGGGGGGGGCAAGCGACGAGGGCGATCGCCCGTTCATCGACAAGCTTGACCTGACCACCGGCAAGACCATCCGGTTGTGGCGGTCCTCAGGACCGTTCTACGAAACCATGGTCGCGCCCGTCAATGCTGAACGCGGCACCTTCATCACTCGGCGTGAGTCGACGACCGAGCCGCCCAACTACTGGCGGCGCGATGTGATCTTGCGCCGTGCTCCAGAACAGCTGACGCACAATCCCGATCCGGCCCCGGCGTTTGCGGGTGTGACCTCGAAGTTCCTCACCTACACGCGTGCGGATGGTGTGACACTCTCGGCCACGATGTATTTGCCGGCGGGGTACGATGCGCGGCGGGATGGGCCGTTGCCGTTCCTGTTCTGGGTCTATCCGTCGGAATTCGAGACGGCCGATGCGGCGTCGCAGGTGCGCGGATCGCCCTACCGCTTCACGCGTCCGAGTGGCGCGTCGCATCTATTCATGCTGACACAGGGGTACGGGATCCTCGACAATCCCTCGTTCCCGATCGTCGCCGTCGATGGCGGCGAGTCGAACGACACCTATGTCGAGCAACTCGAGAGCTCGGCGCGTGCCGCGATCGACACGCTGGTCGAGATGGGTGTCGCGGATCGAGATCGCATCGCGGTCGGTGGCCATTCGTACGGCGCCTTCACCACCGCCAACTTGCTGGCGCATACCGACCTTTTCCGCGCCGGTATCGCACGGAGCGGCGCCTACAACCGGACGCTCACCCCATTCGGCTTCCAGAGCGAGCGGCGCACCTACTGGCAGGCGGAGCCGGTCTACCGTCGGATGTCGCCGTTCACGTATGCCGACAAGGTGAATGAACCGATTCTCTTCACGCATGGCATGGACGACAACAACTCCGGGACCTTCCCGATCCAATCGGAGCGGATGTACGCCGCGGTGAAGGGATTCGGCGGCACCGCGCGGTTGGTGATGCTGCCTGGAGAGGCGCACGGCTACAGTGCTCGCGAGTCGGTGGGCGATGTGCTCGCCGAGATGACCGAGTGGCTCGATCGGTACGTGAAGCCACCGAAGACCACGACGCCGTAGCGCGTCGCAGACGCGCCTCAGGGCCGACTGTCAGGTCGGCCGCAGATCTCGCCGAGCCGCGGCCATCTGGCCGAGCCGCGGGCGTCAGCCCGCGGTGTGGTCCGCCGTCCACCGATCCGATCACCGCGGTGTGGTTCGCCACTCACGGAACTAGGCCCCGCTCCGCGGCGTATTGTGGTCATGACCAACTATCGCGTCCTCATTTCGTGCTCACTTCTGGCAGCGCTCAGCGCTCCGCTCCAAGCCCAATCCGTCCCCGACCGCTTGCTGGTCACCGGCACGCTCGCCTTCGACGGCGAGGCGACCCTCGGGGACTTCACTGGGACGACCACGACGGTGGCCGGACGCCTGGTCGGTGCGGAGGGTCTCAGTGCCGTCCGCGGGTACGTCACCGCTCCAGCTCGCAGTCTGGTCACCGGCAATGACCACCGGGACCGCGACATGTACAAGTCGCTCGAGGCCGATCAGTTCCCGCAAATTCGGTATGAGCTTGTCGGAGTCCGCGCCGGCCGGACCGATGGTGATTCAACCGCGGTCACGCTCCGCGGTCGCTTTACAATCCACGGCGTCAGCCGCGATACCGAGATTCCGGGTTGGGCGTGGCTCGGTCAGGATGTCACCCGGTTTCGTGGAGCGACCCCGCTCAATCTCACGGACTACAAGATTGGCGGACTCTCCAAGCTCCTGGGCACGCTCAAGATGCACGAGGATATTGTGGTGAGGATTGATTTGACGTTCAAGCCTTAGGGTCGACCGTCAGGTCGACCGAGGAGCTGGCCGACCTGACGGTCGGCCCTAAGTTTTCCTTTCCTAGTTGATCAACGCGTTGAACACGAAACGGTAGGTGCCCGCTGGTTGCGCGCGGAAGAGCACCTCGGGGCCATAGGCGTAGAGCCGCCCCCGGCCGATGTCCGCCTCGAACATCGTCACACCGTCCTGCAGGAATCCCTGACCATAGGCCCAGCCCGAACGAAGTGGGGCAGGCGACGAGAACCAGGCGACCGGCCGGATCCCGCGTTGGGCGGCATCGACCGGCAGGTCGAACACCGGTGAATTGTCGAACATCACGGTGGCGACCGAATCGGCACCCGCACTGACCGCGACCGATTGGTTCACATGGACCTCGAGCAGCGACCCGGGGACGTAGTATTTGTCGCGGGACAGCCGGCTGTCGGTACCGTCGGGCTGCCGTTCCACGAGATGATTGCGGACGGGGAGGCCGAAATGCTCCGCGAGTGATGTTGACGAGCCGATCGTCACGATCCTGCCGCCCGCCTCGGCGAACGCCCGGAGCGCCGGGATCGTGGTGTCGGCGGTGATGCTCCCGGTCCGGTTCCGGTATTCCTCGGGCAGGGTCGTGTCGTTGTTCCCCCCCCTACCGCCAAACCCGCCGGGACGCGTGCGGGTGGTGACCGGCGGGATGGCGCCGTCGACGAAGACCAGGACGTCGAAGTCCTTCCGGAGGTCGCCCGCGCCGAGTCGTTGCGGGTAGACGACCGTGAACGGCACCTCATACTGCTCGAAGATCCAGCGGGTCCACCCCGAGGACATCGAGCCGCCATACTGGTCCCATAGGCCGACGCGGAGTGGTACGACCGCCGTGCCACGGGCCTTCGCCGCCGGTCGCGTCGGGAGCGCGCGCGTCTTGGCCAGTTCGGCAAGCACCGCGCTGGTTCGGCCGCCGCGCAGAACAAAGTCGCCATTCGCGAGTCGCTCCACCTTGCCACCGGCCGCATGCACGCGATTGACGGCGAGGAACGCGTCGGTGGCGGTCGGTGAGACGATCCAGGCGCCGGCGCCCGCATTGAAGTTCGCTGCAAGCGGCGTGACATCGAGCGACGCAACATCCTGTAGCGGTCCCGTGAGCGGGCTCATGGCGCGGTCGTACCTGATCCCCATCTGCATCGCCAATGTCCAACCCGCGTTGTCATACGGCGCCTTGGGCGGCCCACCCGGATACTGCAGGTCGGTCGGATGATCCTGCGGCTCGAACATGTCGAGCAGGTGCGGGCGGAATGCCTGGTTCATCGGAATCACGAAGCTGCCCGCGGCATAGCGAATCCCGGCGTGGGTGAAGGGCGCCGTTGCACGTGTCATCTCGATGCCGCTGATCCGAAGCGCATTCAGGAAGTCGAGGGCATTGCCGATCTCGGCCTGATCGCCCGGTATGATGTAGGCGTACGGATCACGCCTGGCCGGATCTCGAAGCACCGCCTCCATCGCTGCTGTCGCCGCTTGTCCTGACTTGCCCTCGGCCGCGACGCGCGCCGCCTCGATGTAGGACGGGTGGTGGGTCCAGGTATCCGTCTCCCCCCGGTCGATCGAATTGCGGCCCATGCGCCAGATATTGAACAGCAACGAGTTCCGGTAGCGTGAGGCAAGATCCAGCACGGCGCGATTCGCCGTCATCTCATACTCGATCGACTGACGGAAGTGCCACGGGCCCCATTTCACCGGCAGCGCCTGGCCACCGGCCGGCAATTGGCGGTCGAGACGGAGCGGGATCGTGATTGGTGTCGGCGACCCGACCGCCTCGGTGAGCAGGCCGATCATGTTGTGGAAGTAGGCGGTGGTGCGGAGCCCACCGTTCCACCACGTCGAGTAGTCCGCCGCGTCGCGCGACACCGTGCCGCCCTTGCCCTCTTCGGTGAATCGCCGATGCATCGCGTCGCCCACGAAATCGAGACCGGTCGGAATCATCGCATCGTAGGTGTAGTTGAAGGGATCGCGGAAAGGTGGCGCGAACATGATCGTCCCGGAGGGCCCCGTCTGGTGGTGGTTGTACATGATTTGCGGATACCACTCGGTGAACATCACGCGACTCATGTTGCGGGATTCCACCTGGGCGTTCCGGTACATGTCTCGATTGTTGTCATGTCCCACGTACTTCTGGTACAGCACCGGCAGCCCACCCATGCTGCGCTTGCTCGGGTCGGCGTTCCGCATGTACCACGAGGAGACCAGCTCCATGCCATCAGGATTGGCATGCACCAGCAGGATGATCACGTCATCGAGGATCCGGAGCGTCTCCGGGTCGTTCTGCGAGGTGAATTGCCACGCCACTTCGAGCAAGTGCTGGGCACCGAGGACCTCGGTCGCATGCAAACCACCGTCGATCCAGATGATTGCCTTGCCGGAGTCCGACATCGCTCGCGCCGTCGCCTCATCCACGCGACCGCGTGCCAGCGTCTCGCTGATGCGACGGTAGTCCTCGCGGCGCGCCAGGTTCGCCGGCGACGAAATGATCGCCATCACCTGCGGCCGGCCCTCGGCCGTGAGGCCGATCGTGTCGAGCAGCATGCGCGGTGACGCGATCGCGAGCTGCTCCCAGTAGTGATGCAACTGGGTGTACGTCGCGAGGTTGTTGTCGGAACCGATGCTGAACCCGAGCGACTGCTCGGGCGTCGGCAGCGAGGCCTGACCAGCAAGCGGGGTGGCGAGAACGACAAACGCGAACAGACGTCGGAGCATGTGGGGTCCCCAGGTAGGGGCGCAACATGTTGCGCCCATTTCATCATGCAGAAATGTGGCGAGCGGCGCCGAGCCCGGCGAGTCGACCGGTGATCCAGGCCCAACTGAAATTGTAGCCGCCGATTGGGCCGAAGGCATCCAGCAGCTCTCCGGCAAGATAGAGCCTGGGAAGAATACGACTCTCCATCGTGGCGGGTTGAACTTCCTCGAGCGCCACGCCACCGCCGGTGACCTCCGCCTTCTTGTAGCCGTCGTCGGAGGTCCAAGGCAACGGATAGGCCGTGAGTGCGCTCAGCAACCGCTGCTTCTCGGCACGCGGGAGTTGTGCGAGCTGGACGTTCTGGTCGATCGCGGCGTCGGAGAGGAGACGATCGACGAGGCGATTGGGAAGTGCCAGCCGGACCGCGGTGCCCACGTGCTGCGCGGAGGGTGCGAGGCGTTGTCCCCACTCGGTCTCGGTGATCGCGCCCCAGCGGACACGCAACTCCGCCCGCGGCTCGCGGGCGAGCCGGGCCCGCACCGCGACATGCGAAGTATCCAGGAGTGCTGGTCCGGAATAGCCGCGGTGGGTGAAGAGGAACCCGCCCGTTGCCGTCCTTCGCTCAAGTGTCGAGTGCGCGTCGATGGTGACCTCGAGCGAGAGCCCGGCACGATCACCAAAGGTCGGAGGATCAAGCGTGAGAGGCGTCAGCGCCGGATAGGTGGGATGGACGGTGTGTCCGAGCGTTGCCAGCTGCCTGAGCCCGAATCCGTCCGAGCCGGTCTGCGGAACGGAAAGTCCACCGGTCGCCAGGATCACGGCGTTGACCTGTAGCGCCTTCCCGTCGCGGAGGTCGACACGCCATCCGTCCGGCACCGGGGTGAGCCCGACGACTTCTGTGCCACCGTGGAATTCGACGCCACGCTCCACCGCGAGCGCCACGAGGGCATCGCGTACGGCGCGCGAACGATCTGCGACAGGGAACAGCTTGCCGGTTGCCTCCTCGAGACGGAGCGGCAGGCGAGCCTCTCGCTCGAAGAACTCGCGCATCGCAGCGTGGGGCCAGCCACGCAGGATCTTGCGGAGCGAGTTGGCCGATGATGTGCTCACGAATCGCCCCGCATCGAGCTCGGCCGGCAACACGTTGCACCGTCCACCGCCCGAGATCAGGATCTTGCGACCGCCGTCGGACGTTTGGTCGAGCAGGACGGTGCGATGCGGCCCATCGGCGGCATGGATGGCCGCCATGAGACCGGCGGCGCCCGCCCCGATCACGACAATGGTGCGTCTCTCGCTCGGCATTGGAGCAAGGTAGCCCGCGGGTGCTATTCTTCGCATGCCCACCGCATGCGGCAACCCTCCGGCCTTCAGCTTCGGTGACCATGATCGACCCAACGCACACCACTCGCCCTGATCCCGCACCCCTTCGACCATCCCCTCTGGTCGATGCGGCCGCTCTCCGCCAGGCACTCGATGGCGCGCAACTCGAGACACGCGACCGAATGCGCGCCCGACTCACCGATCCCCGCTTTGCCTATCGCTATGACCTCGGTACCGCGGCCTATCGCGAGCTCGTGCGTGACTGGCTACAGCTCCTCGCCGACGAGGGCTTCGGTGCGCTCGGCACGCCGAGGGCGCAGGGCGGACAAGGCGACCCGGCGGCATTCATGGCGGCGTTCGAGACACTGGCGTTCCACGACCTCTCGTTGACCATCAAGTTCGGCGTCCAATTCGGGCTCTTCCAGGGAAGCGTCCAGCTCCTCGGCACGGCTTGGCATCACGAAACATTCCTGCCGAGTATTGCCACCGGTGAATTGTTGGGGATGTTTGCGATGAGCGAGCTGGGGAGCGGCTCGAATGTCCGTGATCTCGAGACGACCGCGACCTACGACCCCGAGACCCAAGAGTTCGTGATCCACACGCCGCACCCCGGTGCACACAAGGAATGGATCGGCAACGCCGCGGTCGATGGTCGCATGGCGACGGTATTCGCGCAATTGATTGTCGACGGCACCAATCATGGCGTCCATGCACTCCTCGTCCCGACGCGGGATGAGGCCGGCCACCCGATGCCCGGAGTGACGATCGGTGACACGGGGGTCAAGGAGGGGCTGGGCGGCGTCGACAACGGGCGGCTCTGGTTCGATCACGTGCGAGTCCCGCGTCGCCACCTGCTCAATCGATTCGGGGACGTGGCGTCCGACGGCACCTATTCCTCGCCGATCGAGAGCGAGGCCCGCCGATTCTTCACGATGATCGGCACGCTGGTCGGTGGCCGGATCACGATAGGGCTGTCGGCCTTGTCAGCGGCAAAGAGCGCGCTCACCATCGCGATCAGGTATGGCAACCGTCGGCGTCAGTTCGGGCCCGATGGTGGCAACACGACGCCGCTGCTCGACTATCGCACGCATCAGCGGCGGCTCCTGCCGGCCTTGGCCACCGGCATCGTGCTCGATTTCGCGCTCAGTCAACTGGTCGATCGGTTCACCGCACTCAACGGTGAATCCGACCGGGAGCTGGAGGGCCTCGCCGCCGGTCTCAAGAGCTACACCTCGTGGTAGGCCCAGCATGCGATCACCGACGCCCGCGAGTGCTGTGGTGGGCAGGGCTACCTGATGGTCAATCGGATCGCTGCGCTCCGTCAGGATATCGATGTCTGGTGCACGTTCGAGGGTGACAATACCGTACTCTCACAGTTGCTTTCGAAGGCACTACTGACCGAGTACAAGGAGGAGTTCGCGGAGATCGGGGTGATCCGTCACCTCACACGACGCGCACGCACCGCGCTCAAGGCGCTCAACCCGATCGCGGCTCGGCGCGATGACGAGGAGCACCTGCGTGATCCTGAACAGCAGGTCGAGCTCCTGCGCTACCGCGAGCGTCGCATGCTCGACGCCGCGGCGCGCCGACTTCAGCATGCCCTCAAAGAAGACCCCGAGCGCGCAATGTTCGAGGTGCAGGACCACCTGATGCATCTCGCGACCGCGCATGTCGAGCGTGTAGCCCTCGAGGCGGTGCAGGCCGAGATCGAGAAGGCGCCTCCCGCGCTCGCCCCATTGCTGGCGCTGATGCGGGACACCTTCTGGGCGACACGGGTCGAGGCCGATCTTGGCTGGTTCCTGATGAGCGGTGTGGTCGAGAATCCGAAGGCGAAGGCGATCCGCTATCTCGCCAGCAAGTGTTGCCAGGAGTTGCGGCCGATCGCCGAGGAGGTCACGGCGGCATTCGGGATTCCCGACGAGGTGCTCGCGGCGCCGATTGCATTCGGGAAGTGAACCAGCCGCGGCTGTCAGGCCGCGGGATCTTTTCGCGCCGCCCGCAACAGTGCCGCCGCCGCATTCGCATGCGGCAGCAATCGCAGCACTGATCCGCGCTCGAGCTTGAGCTCGCCTGTGAATGCGGCCTTGGCGAGATCACGTGAGCCGTCGACGAGGCCACGCCAAGTCTCGGGGTCGGCCGCGAGCACGAATTCCGCGGTGGCCTCGTCCAGCTCGTTGCCAATCCTGAGATCGAGAAGCTCGCCGTTGTCGAGGGAGATCCAGACCCGTCGCGCGTCGCCCGCAGCCGCGATTTCCCTCAGCAGCAGGGTACCGCTCCAGCCGTGGGCCGCATCGGCAAAGTCAGGCGAATGCGTCAAATGGCCCTGCCACGCGGCAAGACCACCTGAAGTGAAGATGTCGTCCATGTGCGGAATCTAGATGCCTAGCGCCTCAGCAGCTTGACCGAGCCGTTCACCGTCTCAATGCTCACACTTCGTCCCCCGCTCCCAATCTTGCCGGAGAAGGTCTTCGGACCCCACTTGCCACGCATTGTGACCGGAAATTCCCCGAAGTCGATCCCGCCATTGACCGTCTGGCCACGAATGTCGGCGCCGAAGTCGGCCGGCAACGAGAGTTCGATCGATCCGTTCACGGTTTCGAGGGCCAGATCACCGCTCCAGCCCGACGAGCTGAATCGGCCGGTGATACTGCCGTTGACCGTCTCGAGGCGATGGGCTCCGACCCCATCGAAGTCGATCTTGCCATTCACCGTTGAGACCGAGGCCGGTGTGTCGACCCCGCGAATCGAGATGTCGCCATTCACGCTCTCGGCGTCGAGCTTCACGCCCGCTGGAAGGACCACGACATAGTCAAGCTGCACATCGAAGTGCTCGAACCGCCGATCCTTGTCGGAGTCGTTGTTGTTGCCACCGCGACAGGTCGAGCGGTTCGGATCGCGGTTCAGGTAGACGGTGCAGACGTGCACGAATCCATCGCCTTCCTCGAGGATGGCCTTGACCAGGTTGCCGTCTCCCGACTTGACCCGCTTGGTCACCGTGATCTCGGCCTTGCGACTGGTTCCCTGTGTCACACGGATCGTACCGTTGATGTTCGATAGCTCGAGTCGGTCGCCGGATGGCATGGTGCGCTCGAATCGGGTGTCCTGCGCCCCGAGGGGCAGGGCAAGCAGCGAGAGGCCGATCAGGGCAGGGACATGTCGTCGCATGTGGAAGGACTCCGAGAAAAAGTTGGTTCAGCGTGCGCGACGGATCTGGATCGACCCGTCGACGGTGGAAAGCTTGACGGAGGCACCTCCACCATTGATCGTGCCACGCATATTGCGTGGGCCCCACTTGGACTTCAGCGTCAGCGGGAAATCACTCTCGATCTCGCCGTCGACGCTGGAGGCCGCCACGTCGATCGCGACGTCGCGGTCGAGCTGCAGCGTGATGGTGCCATCGACGGTACTGATCTGGGTGTCGCGCGTGACCGGCCCCGTGATCTCGAGGGATACGTCGCCATCCACCGAGTTGAGCTTCTCAGGCATCACACCCCGGTAGGTGATGTCGCCATCGACGGTGGTGATCGTCGCGGGGGTGTCCAGTCCCTCGATCCGAAGATTGCCATCGACGGTGGTGGCGGCGAGACGTACTCCGCGTGGCATCGACACGGTGTAGGTCATCTCCACCTCGAGTGGTTCGTGTCGACGATCGGTGGAGTTGCGCCCGCGGCACTCGGTGCGCTTTTCGTCGGGTGCGTTCAGGTACACGGTGCAGACACGGATGCCTGAATCGGTCTGCTCCATGATCGCGGTCACAAGATCCCCGTTGCCACGAATGACCCGCTTCGTGACGGTGATCACCGCGTCGGCGCCGGTACCCTGGGTCACGGTGACATCACCATCGATGTTCGAGATTCCGAGTTCCTGGCCAGGCCTGAGGGCCTTGGCGAACCGATAGTCATCTTGGGTCAAGCGGGATGTGCGCACGGTGGCCGGATTAGGGTCGTCAAGATGCCTTGAGAGACCGAAACCGGTGACAGCGACAGCGGCGAGCAGGAGACGGACCATCGGGGTGTCCTCGGGTCTGGGGAGCTAGAGAGTGGATCCTGTGTGCAGCCGTTGGACACTTCATGCCGCCGGATGGTTGCACGGCGGGCTCAACCTCCGCCCAGCTTCCGGACCTGGACCCCACTGTTGAAGGTGGTGATATCGATCGACGCCTGGCCGCGACCATAGGTCGCCACGATGTTGCGCTCCGTCGGGGGACCATTCCCCTTGCTACCGTCACCGGTGATCCGTGCCGGGAGTTCGGACGAGAGACCACCATTGAACGTCTCGATCTGGAGCCGCGCGTTGAGTGCCGATGGAACCGAGAGCTCAATGCCGCCATTGTGGGACTCGATCGAATAGCGGCCCGCCGGATCGAAATCGCCCCGCCAGCGTACCTGGCCGTTGACCGAGCTGATCTGCACATCACGACTCGTGATGCGCTCGAGCAGAATGGGGCCGTTGACATTATCGATCTCGATGATGCCGCCGGCATCGCGAACCGTGATCCCGCCCGCGAGTCCGTTGATCGAGAGGCGTGTCCCGGCAAAGTCAGCGATCGTGATCTCGCCGGTCGCCGAGACTTCCATCTCGCCGCGTCCGCCTGTGATACTGATCGGACCGTCGACCGCCTCGATCTCCAGGTGGTCCGGGGCGTTCGTCACGGTCACTGCACCTGAGACCACATCGATCGTCATACGAGCCGAGGTGGGGACCTCGATCATGATCGGACCCTTGGCCCGCGTGCCGAAGACGGACCCGTCGATGTCGATGTGGCCTCGGCCCACATCGATCGACGCACCGCGGACCGTGAGTTGGTTCCCGGACGTTCCGGTCACCACGACGGGCTGCGAGAAGCTCGACACTTCGATCGTGGTCCCGGGTTCGAGACGCAAGGTGGTGTCACTCGGTTGATTGGTGACCGGCGCAGCAATCAGCGTCATCGCAAGTGTGAGATACATCATCAGCTCCGATGCGTCAGGGTCGCGACGCTCTGGAGGACATCAAGCTTTCGTTGCATGGCGCGCGTGAGGTAGCGCGCCGCGCCGAGGTCGGTTGGTGCCCCGAGGGCACGCTGGCGGGCGTCAGCGATGGCCGCATCGAGCGTCACGATCGCCTCGCGGACTCGGTCCCGGGTGGTGGGATCGAGTGATTCAGTGGTAGCTGCCAGCGTCTGCTCGAGTTCGTCAATTGCCTGTTGCAGCGTCCCGGTGGCCTGTGCAAACCCTGCCGGCAGGATCACCGCTGCCGTGCCTGCAGCGCCAGCACTATCCTGGACCGGGGTGACGCGCAGCGTCCGCCCCTGCAGGAGAATCGTCAGCGCGGCAGAGCCGGCAATGAGCGCGAGGCCGGCGGCCAGGGCCGTGGGCCAACGCATCACCAGCCTTCCGCGATGGCGGGGCGTGAGTCGTGCCGAGACATTCGGCCACAGGTCACGCTCGGGTTCGCGATCGATGAGGCCATCAATCAAGCCGGCAAGCCGAGGGTCAGGGCGATCGTGTTCAGTATCCATCGAGCATTCTCCGGAGCGAGGCGCGTGCCCGCGACAGCTGTGATTTCGAAGTCCCGGCGACCGTGCCCAGGTGCTCGGCGATCTCCTCGTGGGTCCACCCTTCGATGTCATGCAGGATGAAGACCTGCCGTCCGCCTTCGGGTAGTCGAGCCA
>JBBSPX010000039.1:0-18462 GCA_038258395.1 Gemmatimonadales bacterium
GTCGGACAGGTGTTGAGATGACATTCGAGCGCCTGGATGCAGCCGAGCGAAAGCATCATGCCGCGAGCCGATGAGCAAAGATCGGCACCGACCGCGAGGGTATGGAAGATGTCGAACGCGGTGAGCACCTTGCCCGCGGCGACAACCCGGATGTCGCTCTTGAGATTGTAGCGCTCGAGGGTGTCCACCACGAAGACCAGTCCCTCCTCCAGCGGCATGCCGACATGATTCGAGAAGTCGACCGGCGCCGCCCCGGTGCCCCCTTCGCCGCCATCGACCGCGATATAGTCCGGCCGCAGTCCGGTCTGTTCCATCAATTCACACAGGGTGATGAACTCTTCGCGCGACCCGATGCAGAGCTTGAAGCCGACAGGCTTGCCGTCGGCCAGGTCGCGCAGTTGGTGGACGAACTCGAGCAGGCCCATGGGGCCCGTGAATGCGGTGTGATAGGGCGGGGAATCGATCTCGGTGTGGGGGACCACCCCACGGATCGCGGCGATCTCCTCGTTGTTCTTGGCGGCGGGCAGGATGCCGCCGTGCCCCGGCTTGGCGCCCTGCGAGAGCTTGAGTTCGATCATTTTCACTGTCGGTCTGAGCGCGTTCTCCCGAAACCGTTCCGCGGAGAAACCGCCTTCGGGTGACCGCGCACCGAAATAGCCGGTCCCGATCTGGAAGACGAGGTCGCCACCCTGCAGGTGATGCGGGGAGATGCCGCCCTCTCCGGTGCAGTGGTAGAAGCCGCCCTCGCGGGCGCCGATGTTGAGGGCCATGATCGCCTGCTTGCTCAGAGAGCCGTACGACATCGCCGAGATGTTGAAGACACTCGCGTCATAGGGCTGGGTGCAGTGCGGGCCGCCAATTCGGATGCGCGGTGGGGGCGACATTACCTGGGCGGGATAGATGGAGTGCGGCAGGTAGGCGTAGCCGGTCTTCAGGACGTCGAGCTCGGTACCGAACGGGTGCATCTGATGCTCACGCTTGGCACGGGAGTAGACATAGCTCCGCTGCGTGCGATTGATCGGCGTGCCGTCGGTGGCGTTCTCGACGAAGTACTGGTGCAACTCCGGGCCGATGCCTTCGAGCATGTAGCGGAAGTTGCCGATCACCGGGAAGTTGCGACGGATGGTGTGCCCGGTCTGGAAAAAGTCCCAGAGCCCAATGAGCAGCACGGGGATGATGATGAGGTAGAGCCACCACGCCGGTGCCCAGAGCAAGCCGAGCAGGGCCACAACGATGATCACCACGGCGGCGATGCGGAAGAATGAACTCTTCATGGACTGTCCTCGAGGGCGCGCGGGATACCGGTGTGAGGAAGGGTCGAAAGCTAATCCACCCCGCGCGCGTCACTCCTCGACGGCGCGCACCACCGCCTCGCCCTGCGTGGCATCGGCCACTGCGGTGCACAGCATCTCATGGGCACTCACCGGCAGACGAACCCTGAACGACACGTGGTCGAGGTAGCGTTCCTCAAGGACCTCGGCTTCGAATCGGGGCAACAGGCGCTGCACCGCGTCAATGCGTCCGTAGCCGAAGATGAGGTCGAGGGTGAGCGTATCCATCCGTTCGACCGTCGGGAGGTCCGCCAAGGCCAACTCGACGGTTCCGGCATAGGCCCGCGCCAGTCCACCGGTGCCGAGCTTGATGCCGCCGAACCAGCGCGTGACGACCGCGACAATCTCGCCGACTCCCGAGTGCAGCAGGATGTTGAGCATCGGTCGACCGGCCGTTCCGTGTGGCTCGCCGTCGTCGCTCATCCCGACCTGTGCGGTGGATCCCGGGGGTCCGGCGACCCACGCGGTCGCGTGATGCCGGCTGTCCGGCCATCGCTCCCGGATCTCCCGGACAAAGGCCTGCGCCGCCTCGGTCGTCTCGGCGTGGGCGAGTGAACAGACGAACCGGCTGCGGCTGAGCACCTGTTCGGCCTGATGGGGGCCAGCCGGAATCCGGTAGCGTGAGGGGTCATGCATCACCGAAAGCTATGTCCGGCACCTCCTGTCGGCCGTACCCGGCCCCCGATGCTGGTCTATATTCAGCCATCATCAATCGCTTGGAGCCATTCTCGTGGGTGTTGTTCTTCCGATCCGCCACCAGCCGCCCCTGCCGACCACCCTGCTGAGCCAGGACACCCCGTCGGACGAAGCGATCGAACTCGATGTCCTGGTGGTAGGCGCTGGGCCCGCTGGGCTCGCAGCTGCCATCCAGATGGCGCGTCGTCAGCCCGACCTGGCGATCGGGGTGCTCGAGAAGGCCGCAGGGTTGGGCGAACACTCCCTCTCCGGTGCGGTGCTCAACCCGATCAGTCTGAGAATGCTCTTCCCGGACACGGCCGACGCCGACTTTCCGTTCCGCCAGGCAGTCACCGGCGAAGCGGTCTACCATCTCGGGCCCGAGCGGGCGACGCGCATTCCGACCCCGCCAACCATGCGGAACCATGGCAATGTCGTCGTCTCACTCTCCGAGCTGGTCCGCTGGCTCGGTGAGCAGGCCGAAACACTTGGCATCAACATCTTCCCGGGCTTCCCGGTCGAGTCGTTGCTGACCAATGGCGAGCGCGTGATCGGCGTTCGCACCGTGGCAAGCGGACTCAATCGGGACGGGACGCCGGGTGAGGGGTATCAGGGGCCGACGGACCTCACCGCCAAGGTTGTGGTGCTCGCCGAGGGGACGCGTGGGCCACTTGGCCAGGCGTGGCGCCAGTGGCGGAAGATCGGGAGCGCCAATCCGCAGATCTTTGCGCTCGGCGTCAAGGAGGTGTGGGAGGTCAAGCAGCCGCTCGACCGAGTGATTCACACCCTCGGCTGGCCGCTGCCGCGCGATGTCTTCGGCGGCTCGTGGTGCTACCCGATGGGCCCGAACCAGGTCTCGATCGGCCTGGTGGCCGGACTCGACGCCGCCGACGCCTCGCTTGACGTGCACGAATCGCTGCAGCGCATGAAGCTGCACCCACTCTTCCGGGAAATCCTCGAGGGCGGCACCATGATCGAGTGGGGTGCCAAGACAATTCCCGAAGGCGGCTGGTACGCGATCCCGGAACGTCTGGTTGGCGACGGGCTCGTCCAGGTTGGCGATACGGCGGGATTCGTCGATGTCCCCTCACTCAAGGGGATCCACTACGCCATCGAGTCCGGCATGCTCGCGGCCGATGTGATCGTGGCGGCGCTCGCCGACGATGGCGAGGCGACCACCGACCGGTTGATGCCGTATGACGCGGCGGTGCGTGATTCCCGGATTGCCAAGGACCTCTACCGCACGCGGAACATGCGACTGGCGTTCAAGGACGGCTTCGTCACCGGGGCACTCAAGGCCGGGTTGATGACGCTGACCGGGGGCGCCTTCCCCGGCGGCCGGATCGCGATGCACAAGGACGCTGACGCGCCGAGGCGGGCGACCGAATCGACGCCGTTCACACCGGACAATGTCCTCACCTTCAGCAAGGTCGACGCCGTCTTCAAGTCGGGGAACGCCACCCGTGACGACGGGCCATCGCACCTCGTGGTCGGGCAGGATATTCCCGCCGATGTGGCCAGCTTCTACGCCCACATCTGTCCGGCCGGCGTTTATGAACTGGATGGCGATCAGCTCCGGGTCAACCCGCCCAACTGCGTCGATTGCAAGGCCACCGATGTGATCGGCCCGCGTTGGCTCCCTCGCGAGGGTGGCAGCGGCCCCCGCTACCGGTTGATGTAGTCAAGAGATGCCCTTGCCAACCAATTATCTCCAGCTCTGGCAGTGGTTCACCGCACCATCGGACGAGACGCTCGCCGATGCTGCCCGCGACGGTGAGTTGCTCGTGGCCAGGGTGCGCACCTGGCTGACGATGCTCCTGCTGTTGATCCCCGCGGTGGCACTCACCATACAGCCGCGCGAGGCGCAACACTGGGTCGGGTTTGTGGTGGCGATGATCGCCGCCCTGGGGTCGTTGTGGCTCGACCGGGCCGTTCGTCGCGGGCTCTACCGCCCGGGGCTCTCCGTTATCACGACGCTCGCCGATGTCACAATCGTGACCATGGCCCTCGCGGCGTTCTGGTTGATCGGGATACCGATCATCACCACGAACTCACGGGTGATTTTCGAGGCGTACTTTCTCGCGATTGCGGCGTCGTCACTCCGGTACTCGCCACGCATCTGCACACTCGCGGGGACGGCTGCGATTCTCCAGTATTTGACGCTGTCGGTGCTCACCTGGCGGTTCGCGTCCGAGGAATCCTTGGCGGTGGGTGCGCGGTCCTACGGCGACCTCGACTGGACCACCCAGTTCGCCCGGATGATCATGCTGCTCGCGGCGACGGTGTTGGCCACCTCGATCGTCGCGCGCGCCGTGCGACTTCGGCGTCTCTCCACCTCCGACCGGCTCACCGGGCTCTTCAACCGGGCCTACATCGAGGAGTTCCTCGGCCACGAGCTGGTGCGTGCCGCGCGCGAGAAGGTGCCGCTGGCACTCGCCATCCTCGATGTCGATCACTTCAAGCAGTTCAACGACACGCATGGTCATGCTGCGGGGGATGCCGCCCTCCGGACCACTGCGGAAGTGCTCCGCAACGGGCTCCGGCGGAGCGACGTGGTTGCGCGGTTCGGTGGCGAGGAGATCCTCATCGCGATGCCCACCACCACGCTCGGAAGCGGCATGGAAAAACTCGATGACCTCCGCGTCCGGATCGGCCTCACCGAGATTCCGCTTCCTCGTGGCGGCACCGCCCGCCTCACGGTGTCGATGGGTGTCGCGGCCCTCGAGCTCGATGGCGGCGATCTCGCCGAACTGCTCGATGCAGCCGATGCGCGACTCTATGCCGCGAAGGCTGCGGGACGGAACAGGATTTTCGGTCCGAGCGACATGCCCGCGGCGACGATGAACGATCAAGGATTGACGATCAACGATCAAAGATGAACGATCTGTCACGCCGAACGCAGTGAGGCGGCGGAGCGGAGGGGATTGTACGAATACTGCGCTCAGCCCCCTCGCTTCGCTCGGGGTGACACCATCCCTAATCCTTGATCCTCCCCCGCGCCACCAGCAGTTCCGCGTTCTGGATCGCGGCGCCCGCCGCGCCGCGCACCAGGTTGTGGCCGAGAGCCACGAGGCGGACATCGTGGACGGGGCAGGGCCGGATCCGACCTACCGACACCGTCATCCCCCCCCCAGTATCGCGATCACGTCGCGGTTGCGGGCGATCCTCCTCCGCGAGGACGACCACCGGTGGCTGGGGCGAGCTGGGAAGTTGCCGCGCGTCGGGGTGGCCGCGGAAGGTGGCCAACGCCTCGCGCACCTCGTCGAGTGACGCCGGTCGTTCGAGCCCGAGCGACACCGAGACCAGATGACCGTCGGTCACCGCGACCCGGTGCACCATGGCACTCACCGCAAACGTCGCCGGGGTCACCGCTCCGTCTGCGAGTTGTCCCAGGATCCGGGCGCATTCGGATTCGATCTTCGGCTCCTCGCCGCCGATGAATGGGATCACGTTGTCGAGCAGGTCGAGCGACGGCACGCCGGGGTAGCCCGCACCGCTCGCGGCCTGGAGCGTCGCCACCACGGCCGTCCGGATACCGAACGCTTGATGGATCGGGGCGAGCGCCATCGCCAGCACGGAGGTGGAGCAGTTCGGGTTCGTGACGATCCCGCCGGTCCAGCCGCGCTCTGCACGCTGCCGGTCGAGCAGCACGAGGTGATCCGCGTTGATCTCGGGGATGAGGAGCGGGACATCGGCATCCATCCGGAATGCTGAGGCGTTGCTCACCACCATCACACCGGCGGCGGCGAAACGTGGCTCGATCTCGCGCGCAACCGGCGCATCGAGCGCGCTGAAGGCCAGTCGTACACCGGGCAGTGGTTCCGCGTCGGTGAATCGGAGCTCCGCCACACCGGCTGGCACTCGGCAGGGTTCACGCCAGCGCACCTCCTCGCCGTAGGCGCGACCAATGCGCTCGGCCGAGGCCACGACCTGGGTCACCTCGAACATCGGGTGATCGGCGAGCAAGTGGAGCAGCTTCTGGCCGACGGCGCCGGTGGCACCGAGCACGGCGACGGGGATGCGAGTCATGTCGAGCAACGTAGCGTGATCGTGCTGATGTGGTCTAGTCGGTTGGCGGTGACTCGCCCAGCGGCTCGCGCCGGGCCCGGGCAATCGAGGCAAGGATCGCGACTGCCAGGATGCCGATGATGACGCCGAGCGAGAGCAGGGTCGGGAGGTGGACGACGCCTGACAACACCATCTTGGCGCCGACGAAGGTCAGGATCAGTCCGACACCGGCCTGCAGGTAGAAGAAGCGGTCCAGCATCCCCGCCAGCAGGAAGAAGAGTGCCCGGAGTCCGAGGATCGCGAAGACGTTCGACGAGTAGACGATGAACGGATCACGGGTCACGGCGAAGATCGCCGGGATCGAGTCGATCGCGAACACCAGGTCGGTCCACTCGACCACCAGCAAGACGAGCAGGAGCGGCGTGGCGAGCCGTTTGGTCCGGGTCCGGGTCGTGAACTTGTCGCCGTCGTAGCTGTCCGAGAACGGCAAGACGCGCCTGGCCAGACGCACCAACGGGTTCTTCTCCGGTTCGACCCTGTGCGCCTCGGTGCCGCGGAACATGTTGAGGCCGGTGACGACCAGGATCGCCCCGAAGACGTAGATGATCCAGTGGAAGCGGTTGAGCAGCAGGGCGCCGAAACCGATCATGAGCGCCCGCATGATCAGTGCGCCGAAGATGCCCCATTTGAGCACCTTGGGTTGGAGCTTGGCCGGGACGGCGAAGTACTGGAAGACCAGGATGAAGACGAAGAGATTGTCGACCGAAAGCGAGAGTTCGATCAGGTAGCCGGTCACGAACTCGAGAGCGGCGTGCTGGCCCTCCCGATCCCAGAGCCAGACAGCGAACAATCCCGCCAGCGCGACCAGGCCGGCGCTCCAGCGTGCGGCCTCGCCGGTACTGAGGACATGACTCCGACGATTCAGCACGCCGAGGTCGATGATCAGCAGGACGATGATGATCCCGGTGAAACCGAGCCACACGGCGGGGTGGTGGCCGGCCAGGTCCATCGTTATCGGCCCATGTCCATCGCGAGCAGCGCGGCAACCCGCGCCTCAGTGGGTGGGTGCGTGCTCATCAGCTTCATCAGTCCGCCGCGCCCCGAGAACGGATTCACCTGCGCGAGCGGTGCCACCGCCGCCGGCACATGCATCGGGATCTGGCGCGCCATCGCGTCCATCCGTGTCAGGGCCTGGGCCAGGGGCCGTGCCGCGCCCAGGATCTCCGCGCCGGCGCGGTCGGCCGCGAACTCGCGCTGGCGGGAGATCGCGAACTGGAGGATCATCGCGATGAAGGGTGCCAGGATCGCGAAGCCGATCTGCATCAATCCCCCCCCCTCGTCGTCGTCGCTCCGCCCGAAGAAGATCAGGGCATACGGCAGGTAGCCGATGATCGATGCGATCCCGGCGGCGATCGTCGAGGTGAGTAGGTCGTGGTTCTTGATGTGGGCGAGCTCGTGCGCGAGTACCCCCGCTAGTTCGTCGCGCGGGAGCGCCTTCAGCATGCCTTCGGTGACCGCCACCACCGCCTTCGATGGTGAGCGGCCGGTGGCGAACGCGTTGGGCTGCGCCGAGGGGGTGATCGCCACCCGCGGCATGGGCAGGCCGGCCCGTTGGCGCAATTCGTCGACCAGGGCATACAGCTCTGGTGCCTGTTCGGCCGTGACGACCCGGGCCTTGTAGCCCTTGAGCACCATGGTGTCGGAGAACCAGAACGAGCCGAATGTGAAGATCACGCCAAGGGACCCACCGAGCAGCAGTCCTCGGGCGCCGCCGATCATCTGGCCACCGAGCAGGAACAGCGAAAGCAGTCCCGCCAGCAGGACGAAGGTCTTCAGGTTGTTGACCACGATACTCCTCCTTGAAGCACTGAAGGCGAGCCCTCGCCGATCGCGCACGGCCATTTGGCAGTGGGTCACGACGAAGGTCTCGCCTACTACCCTTCTGGGGTGAAATCTAGCGGCTGGGTAGTCCTCGCGCCATCAGCGGACGGCGATGCCGTCGACGATCTCGCCGTCCGACATATGCCCGACACCTGCCGGTATGCGGACGACAGCGTCGGCCAATGCCAGCGCGGTGGTCCGCCACGACTCCTGGGGCCCGGTGGGTGTGACCGAGCCGTCGTCATTGATCCGCACCCGCACGAACAGGTCAAGAGTGGGATGACGGGCGATGGGCGAGGCGAGCGCGACGCAACGGTCATGCAGGGGTGGAGCGAGGAGGCCCCGCCGCTCCTGCGCTGCAGGAGGGCGGGGTGAACCCAACATCGCGCGGATGACGGGGCGCGCGAGCACCAGGAAGGTCGTCCACGCCGAGATCGGGTTGCCTGGTAAAGCGACCCAGAGTCGTCCGTCAGGGAGGCGGCACGCGGTCACCGGCCCGCCTGGCCGCATCCTCACTCTCCGGAACACCACGGTCGCGCCGAGTCGCGCCATCGCCTCGGGAACGTGATCGTGCGGTCCCACACTGATCCCACCCGCCGTGATGATCAGGTCGGTATCCGTGGTCTGGGCGAGGCGTTCGACCAACGCATCGACACGGTCGGGCACCACACCGAGTGATACGGGCATGCCGCCGGCCTCGTGCACCATCGCAGTGAGCATCGGGGTGTTGACGTCGGCGATCCGCTCGCCGGAGACGATCGCATCGAGGTGATCGAATCCCGCCAGTTCGTCGCCGGAACAGAGCAGCGCGATGCGCGGCCGACGGTACACCATCGGCTCAGCCTCACCGAGTGCCGCGAGCAGCGCCAATACACCGGATGTGATCGCGCTCCCGGCCCGAACCACGCGGTCGCCGGTCTGCACGTCGCCGCCCTCCCGGCGCACGTTCCGTCCCACGTCGCGGGCGTCGTGTACCAGCAGGTCTGCGCCGTCGATGGAGGTGTCTTCCTGACGAATGACGGTGTCGGTTCCTGGCGGGATCCGCCCGCCGGTGGCCACGCGCCACGCCGTGCCCGCGACAAGCGCCGGTGGCGTCGGCCCACCGGCCGCAGTCTCACCCGCAAGCCGGAGACGCACCGGCGCATCGGGGGTGGCGTCTCGCACCGCAGACTCGTCTACCGCAAAGCCATCCATCGACGACGACGGCCAGCGCGGCAGCGGGAAGCGCGCCACGACATCCTCCGCGAGGAACTGTCCGGCAGCGGTGTCGAGCGGCATGCGGAGTAGCGGCCCCGCCTGGCTCAAGTGTATCAGGCACTTGAGCGCCTGTTCGTACGAGACCGGTTCCACCGCGAGGCCTAGTAGCGTCGTCCGCGTCGCCTCTCGAGCACAATCTCGAAGCCGGCGGTGATCGTGGGCAGGATGGTCCAGTTCGAACTGATCGGTGGTGTGAACACATTCAGAGGCGCGGGGCCATCGACCACCTGGATTCGCGCGGCGGTGGCGCGAAACTCGACGCTGAACTGATAGCCCCGGTTCGGCGCTGTCGCGAACCCGATCGCCGCCGCGCCGATCGGTGTCACCGCCTTCGAGCCATTCTCCTCGTAGATCGGCAGCGCGAAATCATTATCCACCCCGAAGAAGGCAATCACGGCGGTCGTGCGGCGTGGGACCAGCGCCAATCCCGCCTGCGCCTTGAGGTAGAGCTGGAGGTCGCCCCGCGGCACGGGCCGCCAGATTCCCCCCCCCATGATCGCCACCGCCGATGCGGCCCGATCCTTGTCCTGAAGTGACGCACAGGCGGCGCGATTGAAGATGTAGGTCGACGGCGCCGCCAGGGCGCACTGGTCGCGCGTCCCGAGGCCGAGATAGACCACCTCACCGGTGACCCCCCACGACGGACGGGGGTAATAGGTGAGGTGACCGCCAACCGTGATATTGCCCCGGAGGCTGCGGCCGAGCTTGAAGAGATCGGGCTGCCCATTGTTGCTGGCGACCGGTTGCTCGACGGCCCAGAGGTCGGTGCCGCCGATATAGCCACCGGTGATACCGACCACCATGCGCGACTCATCGTTGGTGCGTTGCCCCGCCATGGTCAGGAATGGCAGCACCACGAGAAGGGTCGGGATGGCAATCGTCCGGAGTCGCATCGCGAATCTCGCTTGCTGAAGACGGGTGGTGGACCTCAGAACGAGATCCCGATTCCGACGGAAAGCCCCGGTGTCAACACGTACTGGCTCTGGCGTCCCGTCGGATTGATGGCGTTCGGTGACTCGGCCGTGCCCGGGGCATCGGCCGGTTCCACGCCGTACAGGAACGGATACTTCACCTTCCATGTGAACCCGCGTCCCTCGACGCGTACGTAGACGTGCTTCGACGCGATGAATCTTGCACCGATCATCGGGGCGAAGTAGAACTTCGAACCGAATTCGTACCCACCCGGATCCCCCTCGTCGCCGGACGTATTGCGCGCCAGCCCGAGGCCGACCCCGGTGAACGGCGCGAATCCGTGCCAACTCTTCCCGCCGGTCAAGTTGAATTGCACCAACAACTCGCCGCCGATGAGGTGCGCGTCGCGGGTGCCCACGACCTGCTGGGCCGGTGCCACGTTGGGGTCTAGCACCGTGCGTTCGGTCTGGCTCCCCCACGCCCCCAACCCAAGTGACAGGGTGCTGTTTGCGCGCAACAGGACGCGCAGACCGGCCATCGGCCCATCGCGAGGACCGACCGGGATCGGCCCTCCCGAACCCTTGATTACGCCACCCATGACTTCCCATGCCGCCCCCTGCCTGATGTCGTGAAAGGGTGAACTGGTGGGTGGATGGCCGACCTGGGCGGTCAAGGGAATGGCGAGCAGGAGTGAGCCGAGAACAAGGGAGCTGACACGAGGCACAGGGTTCATTCCGGGATGAGGGTATGGCCGGTCATCTCGTCCGGCTGTGGCAGGCCGAGAAGCTGCAAGATGGTTGGGGCGACGTCCGAGAGGGCGCCTCCCGCACGGAATGCGTTGAACTCGGGACCGATCCCGATGAATGGGACGGGGTTCGTGGTGTGTGACGTGTGCGGCCCCCCGGTGCGCGGATCGATCATCTGCTCCGCGTTACCGTGGTCTGCCGTGAGCAAGACCCGGGCTCCGGCCTTCTCCGCGGCGCGGAGCACCCGCGCCAGGCAGGCGTCAATGGTCTCGACGGCCGTGCGCACGGCGGGAAGGACGCCGGTGTGTCCGACCATGTCGGCATTCGCGTAATTGCAGAGCAGGAAGTTGTGATCGCCGCGATCGAGGGCACCAATGAGCGTGTCCGTGATCCCGACCGCGCTCATCTCCGGGCAGAGGTCGTACGTCGCCACCTTCTGGGAAGCAACCAGCTCGCGCTCCTCGCCCGGCCAAGCTGGCTCGTAGCCCCCGTTGAAGAAGTACGTTACGTGCGGATCTTTCTCGGTCTCGGCGGTCCGGAACTGCGATCGACCCGCACGGCTCAATTCCTCCGCGAGGATCCGTGCCATCGAGAATGGCGCGAAGGCCTGCGGGAGCATGAAGGTCTGGTCGTACTGCGTCATGCTCGCGGCCACGAGGCTCGGTCGGTCCGGACGCGCGAAGCCGTCGAAGGATGGTTCGGTGAGCGCCGCCACGATCTGACGCATCCGGTCCGAACGGTAGTTGCCGAAGAAGACGGCATCGCCGCTCCGCATCGTGGCCACCGGCGACCCCTCCTTCGTGAGGACGATCGGGCGGACGAATTCATCGGTCTCGCCTGCCTCGTAGGCCGCTGTGATCGCCGCAGTGGCCGACTCGGCGTGCGTGCCGTTGCCGTGTACGAGCAGGTTGTACGCCAAGGCGGTCCGATCCCACCGTCGATCGCGATCCATCGCGAAGTAGCGGCCGATGAGTGACGCGAGGACGACCTTCCCCCCCCCGAATGTCTCGAGGTCCCGTTCGAGTTGCGCCACCACGTCACGGCCCGCCGTCGGCGGTGCATCGCGACCATCGAGGAAGCCGTGAATCGCAATCCGCGGTACGCCGAGGGCCACGAATGCCGCGATGGTCGCGCGCAGATGGGTGTCGATGGCATGCACGCCACCCGCACCCAGAAGCGCGACGAGATGGAGCGTGCCGCCGGTGCCACGCACGGCGGCGGCGAGGTCGGTGAGCGTGGCCAACTGTCCGAACGCGCCCTGGTCGATACTGGTGTTGATGCGGACCAGATCCTGTGGCACGACGCGACCGGCGCCAAGGTTCATGTGGCCGACTTCGCTGTTGCCCATCTGGCCGGCCGGCAGGCCGACCCGAAGGCCGCTGGCCTCCAGCAGGGTGCGTGGCATCCGCTCGACCAGCCGGTCCCAGGTTGGGGTACTGGCGAGCGCGATCGCGTTGCCCTCTCGTTCAGCACGCCACCCCCACCCATCGAGGACGAGGAGAACGACCGGTGATCCATCATTCCGCGCGTTTGACATGTCCCTCCGCGACGCCTACACTCCCGCTTGGTGACCAGAACTCGTGAATCTACCCCGCCGCGAACCCGCGTTCCAAGCCGAATGACGGGACTCGCCCTGCTCCTCGCCTTCGCCACCCTGCCCCTCGCGGCGCAGGGTGCCGGACGGATGCCCGCGAACGGCGACTTCCACAAGGATCCCGGCGGCACGGCCCTCGGCACGATCGCAAAGAATGCCGCGGTTGTCTTCGGTCAGGAACGTGGCGCGTGGCGCGAGGTGACGATTGCCGGCTGGGTCGAGACCAAGACGGTCCGACCCGATACGCGGGATGGATTCGATGTGTCGGTCACCACCGACAACACGCCGATCCACTCGGACCCCGACGCTGCAGCCCCGATCCGTGGCGTCGCCCGAACCGGGGCGCTCTTCGATCGCGTGACCACTCGCGGCGCGTGGACACAGATCCGGCGGACGGCATGGACACCGATGGCGCCTGCCGCCGCTCAGGCCATTCCTGGCGCTCAGGTTCCTGCGACGACCGCCACGGAAAATGCATCCACACCTGCCACCGATTCCAATCAGGTCGCGGTGCAGGGCGGGACATCGTTCTCGGCCGATGCAGGAGGCCCACCGATCGGAACGCTCGAGGCAACCCGACGCGCCACGGTCACCGAGCGCCGGTCCGGCTGGAGCCGCGTCACTCTCGACGTGTGGGTCCGCGACGGCACGGTGGGCGGTGCGCCGTCGGCCACAGGGATATCCGGGAAGGATGTCCGGGACGAGCCCGACCGCTATGTCGGGCAGACCGTCGAGTGGTCTCTCCAGGTCTTGGCAGTCCAGCAGGCCGATGAGTTGCGCCCCGAGTTGCCTCTCGGGCAGCCCTATCTGCTGGCTCGCGGTCCGTTGCCCGAGACGGGATTCGTCTACCTCCTGCTTCAGCCAAAGGATGCGGCCGCCTGGCGTGCCATGGAGCCGCTGGCCGAGGTCAGAGTCCGGGCCACTATCCGTGCGGGCCGCACCCGCTACCTTCCGACACCTGTGATCGAGCTGGTCCGGCGCCTGGACTGATCGGAAGGGACGTGATGGAGGGTCATCTTCGCGAGCGCATCATGCGCCGCCTCGAGCAATTGCCCGATGAACGTGGCTACCAGATCCTCGACTACGTCGAGTTTCTCGAGAGCCGGTACGCCGAGCGCACCAATCCCGACAACATCTTCACCCGGTTGTCCGAGAAGGTCGAGGACACGATGCGGGCCGGCAAGGCGCCGATCAAGGCGATCTCCAGCACGGTAGGCCTCTTCGATGGTGCGGCCAAGGTGGTCCGTGGCCTCGCGTCGGCCGCCCAATCGGTGGTCGACGAGACCACCAAGGTCGCGCGCGAGGTGACGCGGTCCGATGCCGTCCCGCCCGCGACCGAGCCCGTCCAGGATAAAGGGTCCACATGAGTCGTCTCCGCGAATCGCCTGGCCTCACCTTCGATGATGTCCTGCTGACGCCGCGCCACAGCACCGTGCATCCGAGCAACGTCTCGATCGCCTCTCGTCTGAC
Organism: Gemmatimonadales bacterium; assembly: GCA_038258395.1. Classification (GTDB taxonomy): domain Bacteria; phylum Gemmatimonadota; class Gemmatimonadetes; order Gemmatimonadales; family GWC2-71-9; genus Palsa-1233. The sequence goes on from JBBSPX010000039.1 coordinate 13,875, forward strand.
CCGCACCCTCACGCTCAACATTCCGTTGCTCTCTGCCGCGATGGACACCGTCACGGAGGCCGAGATGGCCATCGCAATGGCGCGCGCTGGTGGCATCGGGGTGATCCACAAGAACATGGCCATCGACCGCCAGGCAGCCGAGGTCGACCGCGTCAAGCGGAGCGAGAGCGGGATGATCCTCAACCCGATCACGCTCGGTCCCGAGCGACCGGTGCGTGAGGCGCACACGCTCATGCGCCGGTTTCAGATTTCCGGTGTGCCGATTGTCGATGGCACGGGGCGGCTGATCGGGATCATCACCAACCGCGACTTGCAGTTCGAGACGGAACTCGATCGTCCGATCGCCGAGGCGATGACCCGAACCGGCTTGATCACGGCGCCGGTGGGGACCACGCTCTCCGAGGCCGAGGCCATCCTGGCGCGCCATCGGATCGAAAAGCTGCCGGTCGTCGACGAGACCGGGATTCTCAAGGGCTTGATCACGGTCAAGGACATCTTCAAGCGCCGCGACTTCCCGGACGCCAACAAGGACAGCCATGGCCGCCTCGCGGTCGCCGCGGCGGTCGGTGCTGGTGCGGAGGCCTTCACGCGCGCCAAGGCGCTGGCCCAGGCCGGCGTCGACGTGATTGTCGTGGATTCGGCCCACGGACACTCCGAAGGTGTGCTCCAGATGGTCGCCAAGCTCCGTGACGCCCTGCCTGATGTCCAGTTGATCGCCGGCAATGTGGCCACCGCGAGCGGCGCCCGGTCACTCGCCGAGCGCGGTGTCGATGCGATCAAGGTCGGTATCGGGCCAGGGTCGATCTGCACAACACGTGTGGTGACCGGCGTCGGCGTGCCCCAGCTCACCGCCATCATGGATGCGGTCGAGGGGGCGAACGGCATCCCGGTGATCGCCGATGGTGGGATCAAGTACAGCGGCGATGTGGTGAAGGCGCTTGCCGCCGGGGCCGAGAGCGTGATGATGGGGTCGATGCTCGCCGGGACCGAAGAAAGCCCCGGCGAGAGCATCCTGGCCGAAGGCCGACGTTTCAAGATGATTCGCGGCATGGGCTCGCTTTCAGCGATGCAGGACGGCTCGGCCGACCGGTATTTCCAGGAGGGCGAGGTCTCGCCAACCAAACTCGTACCCGAAGGGATCGAGGGAAGGGTTCCCTACAAGGGCCCGGTCGCCGATGTTCTCTTCCAGATGACGGGTGGACTTCGGAGCGGAATGGGCTACTGTGGGGTCGCTGACTTGACGGGACTACGCACCGACACCGAGTTTGTACGTATCAGTCCTGCCGGCCTCCGGGAATCCCATCCCCACGATGTCACGATCACCCGCGAGGCACCGAACTATTCTGTCTGATGCCTGACCCCGGCCGGGTCACCTGATCCGATCGGTTCCGCCACACCGTTGTACCGCAGTCGAGTGCCTCCCCCGTTCCTCCTCTCGCCCAGGACGTTTCATGACGCGTCGCTCGCGCATTGCCCGCTGTCTCGCTCCGCTTGTGGTGCTGCTGCTCGGGATGGTTCCGACACTTGCGGCCCAGACCGCCGACTCGACCGTTGCCGCCTCGAGTGGTGGCATCGTGAACGCCATCGACAAGGTGTTCGGCACGGTCCTGGTACAGCCGCTCACCGCGATCTTCTTCTTCGACGTCATGTACTGGGACAACGCGAGTGCCAACGACATCAAGGTCCCGATTGTGGTGCTCTGGCTGGTGATGGGCTCGGTGTACCTGACACTCCGCATGGGGTTCATCAACTTTCGGGCGTTCAAGCACGCGATCAATGTGACCCGCGGCAAGTACAGTGACCCGAACGACCTGGGCGAGGTGTCGCACTTCCAGGCGCTGACCACAGCACTGTCGGCGACGGTCGGACTCGGCAACATCGCCGGCGTCGCGATTGCGGTCTCGATCGGCGGTCCCGGGGCCACACTCTGGATGATCATCGCCGGGTTGATCGGGATGAGTGCCAAGTTCGCCGAGTGCACCCTCGGCCAGAAGTACCGACAGGTTCGCTCGGATGGCCACGTGATGGGTGGCGCGATGTACTACCTGTCGAGCGGCCTGAAGGAGCTGGGGATGGGCAAGTTCGGCAAGGTGCTTGCCGTACTCTTTGCGGTCCTCTGCATCGGTGGCTCGCTGGGCGGCGGCAACACCTTCCAGGTCAACCAGTCGATGGGTGCGCTGCAGGAGTCAATGCCGTTCCTGGTGACGTACCCGTGGGCATACGGACTCGTGATGTCGGTGCTGGTCGGCTTCGTGATCATCGGTGGGATCAAGCGGATCGCCGACGTCGCCGACAAGATCGTCCCGGCGATGGTCGGGATCTACGTCGCCGGCGCACTCTACATCCTGTTGGACAACGCTGCGGTCATCCCGACCGCGTTCGGTGCGATCCTGAGCGGGGCGTTCACCCCGGCCGCTGGCTACGGTGGCATCATCGGCGTGCTGGTGCAGGGTTTCCGTCGGGCCGCGTTCTCGAACGAGGCCGGTGCCGGCTCCGCGGCCATCGCACACTCGGCGGCACGGACGCCCTACCCGATTCGCGAAGGCATCGTCGCCCTGCTCGAGCCGTTCATCGATACCGTGGTGGTCTGCACCATGACGGCGCTGGTGATCGTGATCACCGGCTCGTACGACCTGACACTGCACCCCGACAATGCCGCGCTCATCGCCGGGAACAACGGTGCCGCGCTCACCTCACGCGCCTTCGGTCAGCACCTCTCCTGGTTCCCGTACGTCCTGGGCGTCTGCGTGATGTTGTTCGCCTTCAGCACCATGATCTCGTGGTCGTACTACGGCGAGCGGTGCTGGACCTACCTCGTCGGCGATGGCAAGAGTCGGATCTTCCAATTCGTGTTCGTGATCTTCACCTTCCTCGGCTCGATCGTGACGGCGACGAACATCCTCGAGTTCGGTGACCTGATGATCCTCGGCATGGCGTTTCCGAACCTCGTCGGCGTCCTGCTCCTGAGCGGCAAGGTGAAGACCGACCTCAACGCCTATTGGGGGATGTACAAGCGCGGCGAGTTCCGAGCGTTCAAGTGACCCACAACTTCCGCAGCACTGAAGGAGTGATGACATGAGTCTCTTCCGCACAAAAGCCCTCGCGGATTTCCTGCCGCGCGCTGACGAGCCGCAGCTGGCACGCACGCTGACCGCGACCAATCTGGTGCTCCTCGGTATCGGGGCGATCATCGGGGCCGGCATCTTCGTGCTCACCGGGACGGCCGCGGCACAGTACGCCGGGCCGGCAATCGCCCTCTCGTTCATCCTCGCCGGCTCCGGCTGTCTCTTCGCCGGGCTCTGCTATGCCGAGTTCGCGTCGATGATTCCCGCGGCAGGATCTGCGTACACCTATGGCTATGCGACGCTCGGCGAGTTGGTCGCCTGGATTATCGGCTGGGACCTGATCCTCGAGTACCTCTTCGCGTCCTCGACGGTCGCGGTGGGATGGTCGGGCTACTTCACGGCGTTCCTCACCGAACTGGGCCTGCATCTCCCGCCGGCATTCGCGGGCGCCCCGCTCGATGTGGTGGGCACCCACAGCCTGGTCCGGAGTCAGGTCTGTGTCGATCCCGCGACCGGTGGTCTCGCCATCGATGCCGTCACGCGCGCCGCAGTGGCGATCGGTGACTGTGCCGCATCTGGCTTCAACGTGACCGCCGGGATCATCAACCTTCCCGCGGTGGTGCTTGTCCTGGCGTTGACGGCGCTCCTCGTGTTCGGCATCAAGGAATCGGCACGCTTCAACAACATCATCGTCTTTGTGAAGCTCGCAATCGTGCTGTTGGTAATCGGCTTCGGCATCAAGTATGTCAACACCGCCAACTGGCACCCGTTCATCCCGGCCAACACCGGCGTGTTCGGAGAATTCGGATTGAGCGGGGTGGTGCGCGGTGCCGGCGTGATCTTCTTCGCCTACATCGGCTTCGATGCGGTCTCGACGACCGCACAGGAGGCGAAGAATCCGCAAAAGGACCTACCCATCGGCATCCTTGGCTCGCTCGCGATCTGTACCGTGCTGTACATCGCGATGTCGCTCGTGATGACGGGTCTTGCTCCGTACCAGACACTCAACGTGCCGCACCCGGTCTTCGTTGCGATCGAGGCCGCCGGCCCGGCACTGGCGTGGCTCGGATTCCTGGTGAACATCGGCGCGATCGCCGGCCTGGCCTCAGTGGTGTTGGTCATGCTGATGGGTCAACCGCGGATCTTCTACGCCATGTCGCGTGACGGCCTTCTCCCACCGTTCTTCGGACGGATCCACCCCAAGTTCCAGACTCCGTGGGTGGCCACCATCATCACCGGCTCGGTCGCGGCGGTGATCGCCGGCCTTTTCCCGATCGGCCTCCTCGGTGAGCTGGTCTCGATCGGGACACTGCTCGCGTTCGTGATCGTCTGCGGTGGCATCCTGGTGCTCCGGCGGACCCAGCCGAACCTGCCGCGTCCGTTCCGGACACCGTGGGTCCCGGTCGTCCCGATCCTCGGAATCCTCGTCTGCGGCTACCTGATGTCGGGGTTACCCCTCGACACCTGGATCCGGTTGATCGTCTGGATGGCGCTGGGAATGGCGATCTACTTCGGGTACGGCA
>JBBSPX010000040.1:0-18419 GCA_038258395.1 Gemmatimonadales bacterium
CCCGCGATGCCATGCAGCAGCGGATGGGGGCGGCCAGCGGCGGCGCAGCCAGCGGGGGCGCAGCCGGCTCGGCGAGTGGTGGAACGCCTGGTGCCGCGGGCGCCGCTGGTGCGTCAGGGGGGGCAAGTAGTGCGGCAGCGCAGCGGCGTCTCGCCGACGAGGCCGAGGCGGAGGCGCGCAGGCTGGAGCGGCTGTCGCGGGATCAGGCGAATCCGGAGTTGGCCGCGGCGGCACGTGAGGCGCGGCAGGCGGCCGACGCCATGCGTCGTGCCGCGGCCGGAACCAGCGGCGAGGCCAGCTCGGCCCTCGAGTCGCTCCGCGAGGCGGGCCGACGAGTCGGGGCGGGTCAGGAGTCATCGGCGCGCGATCAGGCGGGGCGATTGGCCGATCGGGCCGCCCAACTCAAGTCGGCCCAGGAACAGCTCACCGAGAACGCTGCCGCGTTGTCGGGGCAGACGGGCACGGCACGCGAAAGAGCGGCGGCGAGCCTCGAGCGGGAAGCCGGTCAGGTCGCTGGGGCCGTTCGACAACTCACCGATGACGTCCGCCAGGCGGCGCGCGCGACCCAAGGAACCGATCCGGGAGCTGCGCGCGCCATGACCGAGGCGGCCAACGGGCTGACCGAGATGCAGGTGGCCGAGCGGATCGAATACCAGCCACGGCTGGCGGGTGACACCCGGATCGATTCCGCGAGCGCCAACCGATTCTCGCGTGAGATCGGGACCGCAATCGGGACGGCCAGCGACCGACTCCGGCAGGCGGCCGGCGCCGTCGGCTCGGCGCCGGGGCGCCAGCAAGAGCGCGCCCTCGAGCGAGCCCGAGAACTTGTCCGGGACATGCAGTCGCTCCAGGACCGCCTGGCCGGTGATTCCGGTAGCGCGGGCGCACCCGGACAGGGTCAGCCGGGCCAAGGGCAACCAGGTCAGGGGGAGCAAGGCCAAGCAGGCCAGCCGGGCCAACAGGGGCAACAGGGTCAGCAGGGCCAACCAGGTCAGGGTCAGGGTCAGGGTCAGAGGCAGGGTCAGCAGGGGCAGCAGGGCCAGGGGGGGGAGGCCACCGGTGGTCGCCCTGGGCAGGATGGCGACGGCGATGCCCGGCAGCTGTCCCGGGAGGTCGGGCTCAGGCGGGTCGCGGCGGAGGCGCTCAGGGACCAGCTGCGCGAGCAGGGGATTGGCGTGCCGGAGCTCGACGATGCGATCGCCACGATGCGCCGGCTCTCTCGCGAGGGGGTGATTGGCGACCCTGTCGGCCGCCAATCGCTGCTCCAAGCGGCGCTCCAAAAGCTCCAGCAGGCCGAGTTCCAGCTCTGGCAGCGGTTCGAGGGCGCCAATGGCTCTCGCCCTGCCGTCGGCGACCTCTCGCGGGTCCCGCCGCGCTATCGCCAGATGGTCGAGGAGTACTACCGCGCGATCGGGCAGGGGGGGCAGGGCGTGCGCTGATTTGCGACCAGACGGGCGAGCGGCTCGCTCGCGAGTTGCATTGGACGGACCGGTGCCTCTATGAGCTGTCAAAATTCTCGACAGCGAGCCGGGCTGGTTGTCGCTTTGAAGGGTCCGGATCGACCGTTCTCGACCGGCGAGCCATGGCCTCCACACTCGCCCCCTTGATTTCGCCCCACTCGGGCCGATCCTGTCCAAATGAAGTCTTGTCAATGCTTTGGCGCCGGTGTGGCAGGGCTGCCACGCCGCGACGTCTCGCCCTCAATTGAGGTGAGGTGATTGGGACACACATAGGCCAACAATCGAGTGTCGTAAAATCGCCACATGACTGCCAGAAATTGTGGCGATGATCTTGCGTTAGGGATCGGCTCACGCTTACGAGACGGTGACCATGATCACGACGACCACTTCAACCGATTCCCTGTGGCAGCGCTGGCGCGAGAACGACGACGCCGATGCGCGACGCGAGCTGCTCGGCCGCTATATCGGTCTCGTCCACCACGCGGCCCGCGAGGTTGCCCCCCGTGTTCGGGACGCCGTCTCCCTCGAGGAACTGGTCTCCGCCGGTTCCCTCGGGCTGCTTCAGGCGATGCAGGGGTTCGACCTGAGCCGGAAGCTGGCCTTCTCGACCTTCGCGATGCGGCGGATTCGCGGGGCGATTCTCGATGAGCTTCGGGCTCGTGATCCACTCTCCCGTGCCGACCGCGCCCACGTTCGGAAGCTCGATCATGCGGTTGCAGAACTTGAGCAGCGGCTGGGCCGTGCCCCCATGAGTACTGAGGTCGCGAGACATCTCGGCGTGCCACTCGACGAGGTCGCCCGGCTCCGCCAGCGCACCGCCGCGGTGAGTGCCGTCTCACTTGAGAGCGAGCCCGGCGGTCGACTTCTCGCCGACACCATTGGCGACGATGGTGATGCGATCATGCACCAGGAGCTCGATCAGGCCGAGCTGTCGGGAGCCCTGCAGGAAGCGCTCGACTCTTTGCCGGCCCGTGAGCGCCACATCCTTGCCCAGAGCTACTTCGCCGAACGACCGCTCCGCGAGATCGCCGTGGAGCTCGGGATCACCGAGTCGAGGGTCTGCCAATTGCGCGCCCAGGCGATCGGCCGACTGCGGAAGATGCCCGATCTTGCGGCGGTGGTGGTCCAGGCTGCGTAACTCGTACACCCGGTGTGTGTTGAGCCGCTGTTGATGGTGCCCCGTTAGATTCTCCGGCGTTCTCCTTCCGTGTCTATGGGAGCGCCGGAATGCAGCAGGTCTTCGCCCAGATTGTCGACTACGCGGGACTCTTCCCGCCCGCCACGGCCGAGATGCTCGGAGCCGTGGCGCAATACGCCGAATATCGGAATGGACCCGACCGGGCCTTGCTCGGGCGATTCGTCGTGGCCGCGAGCCGGCTCGAGGAATTCGGCACGGCCGCGGCGAGCCTTTCTCGTGAAGCATCCCGTGGTGCACCGTGGCCGCTTGCCGTCGTGATGGGCGTGAATATTCCCGATGGGCTCGCCCTGATTGCGGATTTCGAGCGGAATTCTCCGGTGCCGAGTGTCGTCGAGGCGGTCGAATTGCGCGTCAGCGCCCCAGGGGAAGTCGGGGTGATTGCAACCCAGCTCCCGGCCAGGTGGGAGCGCTACCTCGAGGTGCCCCACGCGGAGCCGTACGGACCATTGCTGGATGCGATCCACGCCAATGGAGTTGGCGCCAAACTCCGAATGGGTGGCGTCACTCCCGATCTCTTCCCGACCCCGCGCCTGGTGACCAGATTCCTGATGGCAGCGGTCCGGACGGGAGTCCCCTTCAAGGCCACGGCGGGGCTGCATCACGCGGTGCGTGGACTCTATCCGCTGACCTACGAGCCCGATAGCGCACAGCACCAGATGTACGGCTTCCTCAACCTCCTGGTCGCGACCACACTGCTCCGGCTCGGCCACGAAGGCGAGACCGCCGAGCGGGTGCTCCGCGACGACGACCCGTCGGCGTTTGAGCGCTCTGCTGACGCGATCACCTGGCGTGACCATCGGCTTGAGTGTGCCGATCTCGTGGCCGCACGCCAATCCTTCCGCGGATTCGGCTCATGTTCGTTCCGTGAACCGGTCGATGAACTCGGCCTCGACAGGGTGGGATGATGCCCATGCTCGATCGCAGTCACGACCCCGCACGCGGAAGTTGGGTTCCCGGTGCCGATGGGCATGCGGACTTCCCGATCCAGAACTTGCCCTTCGCCGGAACTGATCGCGGTATCGTGGTCGCGATCGGTGATCACGCGCTCCGACTCGCCGACGCGATCGACGCTGGACTCGGAAGCGGAATCGGACTGGATGCCGAACAGTTCCGCGGACCGACGCTCAATCGGTACCTCCGGCAAACCACCGCACGGGACTGGACGGTACTCCGGCTCGCCATCTCCGATGCGCTCGCCGATCCGAGCTGGCAGCCGCGACTCGCGGCGTGCGTCGAACCCATCGACGACAGCCGATTGCACCCGTCTGTGACCACGCGCGACTACACCGACTTCTATGCGTCGGTCCATCACGCGACCAATGTCGGCTCGATGTTCAGGCCGGACAATCCGCTGCTCCCGAACTACAAATGGCTCCCGGTCGGGTATCACGGCCGGGCGTCGACCATTGTCGGAGATGGCACCCCGATTCGACGGCCCCGGGGACAAACGCGGCCCGCCGACGACGAGGCGCCGACCGTCGGCCCGAGTCGTTCCCTCGACTACGAACTCGAGTTGGGCCTCGTTCTCGGCGGCGAGAATGCGATGGGCGATGTGGTGCCGGCAGCTCAGGCCATGGATCGCATCTTCGGCGTCGTGCTCCTCAACGACTGGTCGGCGCGCGATCTGCAAGCATGGGAATACCAGCCGCTCGGCCCGTTCCTCGCCAAGAACTTTGCCAGCACGGTGTCCAATTGGCTGGTCACTCGCGACGCGCTGCGGCCGTTCGAGGTGCCCATGCCCGCGCGTCCCGACGGCGATCCATCGCCGTTGCCGTACTTGCAGGTGCCGGGGGATGTCACCTGGGCACTCGAGCTCGCGGTCGATCTTCGGACCTCGGCGATGCAGGGCCGCGGTGATGCGGCATTCCGGGTGTCGAGCACGCGGTTCCAGGAGTCGATGTACTGGTCGCCGGCCCAAATGGTGACGCACCATGCCTCAAATGGCTGTGCCCTCATGGCGGGAGACCTCCTTGGCACCGGGACCGTCAGCGGACCGGAGCCGGCGGCACGGGGCTGCCTGCTCGAGCGGACGTGGCGTGGCAGCGAGCCCCTCGCGCTACCCGATGGCACCGAGCGCCGATTCCTGGAGGATGGCGACGAAGTGTGCCTCTCGGGCCGAGCGATGGGGGGGGGAGGGGTTCCGATCGGCCTCGGTCTGTGTCGTGGGGTGGTGCAGCCGGCATGAGTCCCGTGGTGGATGTCACCGTCCGGCAGCTGGTGATGCGCCGTCGTCCGGATCCGGATCGCGTGCTCCCGGAGACACCCCTCGGCGTGCGACTCCGCCACGTGTTCGGCGAGGAGTCAGCGGCGTTGATCGGGGAGATGTATCGGCGTGTCGGGGCGGCATGGCACTGGCGGGATCGGGTGCACTGGACACCGTCCGAATGGGAGTCGTTCCTCGTGGATCGCCACGCCGAGGTCTGGTTGGCGGAGTTGGGCGGGGAGCCTGCGGGTTTCTTCGTACTCGGACAGCAGGGGGGGGAAGAGGTGACGATCCTCTATTTCGGACTTGTGCCCGAGTGGATCGGTCGTGGTGCGGGCGCGTGGCTACTCGACCGTGCCATCGACTGCGCGTGGGCGCTCGGTCCGGACCGCATCCGCCTCGAGACATGCAGTCTCGACGCGCCGGCGGCGCTCCCGAACTATCTGGCGCGTGGCTTCGAGGTGCGCCGTGAGGAACAGTTGCAGCGCGAGGTCTCTGATGGACCTGGGTGATCTCCGCCGCGACTACGGGCGTTCCTCTCTGGAGCGCGAGGATCTCGACCCCGATCCGATCGCCCAGTTCACGGCATGGTTTGCGGAGGCGCAAGTCGCGGAGGCCGGTGAGCCAAACGCCATGACGCTCGCCACGACCGATACCGATGGTCAGCCGAGTGCCCGGATCGTGCTGCTCAAGAGCGTGGATCAGGCGGGATTCGTCTTCTTTTCGGACTATCGTTCCAGGAAGGGCCGCGAACTCGAGGCCAATCCGCGCGCCGCACTCTGTTTCCATTGGGCCACGTTGCAGCGTCAGGTCCGGATTCTCGGCGTGGTCCGGCGACTGGATCGTGACGCTGCCGCCGCGTACTTTCGGACGCGTCCCCGCGGGTCACGCCTCGGGGCGTGGGCGTCGACGCAGAGTGAGACTCTGCCTGGCCGGGCCCCACTCGAGGCTGAGGTGGCGCGTCTCGATCTCGAGTATCCGGGAAACGAGATTCCACTGCCACCCCACTGGGGCGGTTATGTGGTTGCACCGCACGAGATCGAATTCTGGCAGGGCCGGTCCGACCGGCTCCACGACCGCTTCCAATACACCCACACGGAGTCCGGATGGCACTGCGCTCGACTCTCGCCCTGATCGCCGTCCTGCTTCCCGCGCCGCTCTTGGCGCAGGACACTCTGCCGCTCGATCTCGCCACCATCATGCGTGGGCCCGAGACCGTCGGCCGTGCGCCATCGAACGTGCGCTGGACGCCAGATGGCGAGTGGCTCTACTTCAACTGGCTGCCACCGGGCACCGACTGGCGCCGGGACAGCGAGCCGTATCGGGTCCGCGCCAAGGCGGGGGCCACACCTGAGCCCGTCAGCAGCGCGGCGATGGACAGCATGTCGCCGCGTCTGGCCGATGGGCTCCGGATGCGGGACGGTCGCCACCGCATTGTCGGGAGCAGCGGTGACCTCTGGATGGTCGCGCTACCTGGGGGGGGGCTCCGCCGGCTCACCAACACCTCGGCGGGCGAACAACCGGTGGCACTCAGTACCGACGAGCACACGCTCTTCTATCGCGAGGGCAGCAACCTCTACGCCCTGACACTCGCCAACGGCGATGTCCGCCAACTCACCGATCTCCGGACCGGCACCGCGCCCGATACCACCACGCGACGCTCGGCGACGGAGAAGGCGTTGGTCAATGACCAACTCGAACTCCTGCAGGTCATCCGGGACGACAAGTGGAAGGATTCGGTGCGTGCGGACGCCCGGAGGGCAGCCGTCGCGAGCAACTTGCCGATCACCTGGCTGGGGAAGGACGCACGCCTCCGCTCGGTCACCATCTCGCCAACCGGCCGTCATGCGCTGGTGATGACGACCAAGCCGGGCTCGCCTGCCGCCAAGCGGACGGTGGTGCCGAACTACGTCACCGAGAGTGGATACACGGAGGACATCAACGGTCGCACCAAAGTCGGCGATCCCGAGAGCACCGACCGCGTCGGCATCCTGACCATCGCCACGGGCGCCATCTCATGGGCGCGTCCGGTGCCCGACGATTCGACCGACCAGTTTGGATCGATCGGGGACCGTGGTTGGAATGATGCCGGGACGTCGGTTCTCATGTTGACGGACACCAAGGGCTACAATCGACGCGTCGTTTCGGTGGTCGACACCACCGGCACGGTGACGGTCGCTAATGTCGTCACCGACACAGCCTGGGTCGGCGGACCCTGCGGCTTCTGTGCTGGCTGGTTGCCGGACAACGGCGGACTCTGGTTCGTGAGCGAAGTCGATGGCTACGCCCACATTTACGTCGCCGCGCCGACCGGTGCGGTGCACCAACTTACCTCGGGACCGTGGGAAGTGTTGCAGGCATCGCTGTCGGATGACCGAAGCCACTTCGATCTACACACGAGTGAGGGTTCACCGTACGAGCGTCAGTTCTACACGATGGATCTGGATGGAGGCAATCGTCGACGGTTGACATCGAGCGTTGGTGGCCACAGCGTCACCGTCTCGCCCGACGGGCGGCAGCTCGCCGATGTCTTCTCGACGGCCAATCATCCCGAGGAGCTCTACATCCAGTCAGTGAAGGGCGGCGGCGAGGAGGTACGCCTGACGCACTCACCACTGCCGTCGTGGGAAGCACGCCACTGGATCGCGCCGGAGATCATCGATATTCCCGCGAGCGACGGCGTCAAGGTGCCGGCCCGGATCTATCGCCCGGAGCAGATGGGGGCATCGCCCAACGGCGCGGCGGTGTTGTTCGTGCACGGGGCCGGTTACCTGCACAACGTCCACAACTACTGGTCGAGTTACTTCCGTGAGTACCAGTTCAATCACCTGCTGGCCTCGCGTGGCTTCGTCGTGCTCGACGTCGACTATCGGGGTTCCGCTGGGTACGGCCGCGACTGGCGCACGGCGATCTATCGTCACATGGGGGGGCGCGATCTCGAGGACGAGGTCGACGCGTCGAAGTGGCTCACGTCGACGATGAACATTCCCGGCGACCGGATCGGTATCTACGGCGGATCCTACGGCGGCTTCATGACGTTGATGGCCTTGTTCACCCGCGGTGAATACTTCGGAGCCGGGGCGGCGCTTCGCTCGGTGACCGACTGGGCGCACTACAATGACGGCTACACCGCACGGATTCTCAACGAGCCGGCGACCGACACGCTCGCCTATCGCCAGTCCTCACCGATCTTCTTCGCCGAAGGACTCAACGATCCGTTGCTGATCGCTCACGGCATGGTCGACACCAACGTCCATTTCCAGGACGTGGTGCGGCTGGTGCAACGACTGATCGAGCTTGGGAAGACGCGGTGGGAACTCGCCGTCTTCCCGGTCGAGAGTCACGGCTTCGAGCGTCCCGATTCCTGGACCGACGAGTACCGTCGGATTCTGGAGCTGTTCGAACGATGGCTCCCGGTTCACGCGGACGGGCGTGAGTAGCGGGTCGGGGGACCTGGAGGAGGGGATCCGTGCGGTTCGCGCAGGGGTCCTCATCAATGCGGGGCTCGCGGTCATCAAGGGGGTGGCCGGCGTCGTGGGCCACTCCTTTGCGTTGGTGGCAGACGCGATCGAGTCACTCGCCGACATCTTCGGCTCGCTGGTGGTCTGGAGTGGTCTCCGTCTGGCCGCCCAGGATCCCGATTCCGACCACCCGTGGGGACACGGCAAGGCCGAACCGATCGCAGCAGGTATCGTCGGCCTGATGTTGGTGCTTGCGTCGCTTGGCATCATCGTGAAGGCGGTCCACGGTATTCTCGTCCCGCATCCGGTACCACGTCCGTGGACGCTGATCGTGATTGCGCTGGTGGTGCTCGTGAAGGAGACTCTTTTCCGGCGGGTCACCCGGATCGCCGACGACATCGGCAGCGGCGCCGTGGCCGCCGACGCATGGCACCACCGGAGTGATGCGCTCTCCTCGACCGCGGCATTCATCGGGGTCGGTATTGCGGTCCTCGGGGGCGCTCGTTGGTACTGGGCCGATGGGGCGGCAGCCATCGTCGCCGGCATCGTGATCGCCGTCGGGGCCTGGCGGATCCTCCGGCCTGCGGCCCACGAGCTGATGGACGGTGCACCCGAAGCGGAGTTGCTGCAGCGCGCCACCGAGGCGGCCACCAGCGTGCCGGGCGTGCGGATGATCGAGAAGTTGATGGCGCGCAAGGTCGGGATCCGGTACTTCGTCGACCTGCATGTGCAGGCGGACCCCGCGATGCCACTCCACGACGCGCACATCCTGAGCGGCATGGTCAAGTCGGCGATCCAGCGTGCGTTGCCTTCGGTCGAGAATGTGCTGGTCCACATGGAACCGTACGAGGGTTCAGCCGACGGCACGGAACCCGTCGCTTGATGAGCGACGAGCTGGTCGAGGTCGTCGCCGACCGGCTCGTCCGGCTTGTTCCGCCCGAGGCGACGATCCTCATCGCAGTGTCAGGCGGCACCGATTCGCTGGCACTCCTCGATCTCCTCCAGCTCGGTGCCGCACGCCATCGCCGACCGATGCGAGTGGTCCATGTCGACCATGGCATCGACCCGTCGAGCGCCAGCGTTGCCCAGTCGGTGATGCAGCATGCCGCCGATCGTGGTCTCGCCATCGACGTCCTCACGCTCGAGCTCGGTCCGAATACCTCCGAGACGCGCGCGCGACGAGCTCGGCGGACGGCGCTTCGCGAGCTGCTCGGTCGGGTCGACCACGGAGTGATCGCACTTGGCCACCACGCCGATGACCAGATCGAGACCGTCCTGCTTCGGGTGCTCCGGGGGAGTGGACCCGCGGGGCTCGCCGGGATGGCATCGAGACGGGGACCATGGATCCGACCGCTGCTGGAGATCCCGCAGGCGGCGCTGGTGGCACACTGCCGGGCGCGCGACCTGTCGCCATGGCAGGACCCGGCCAATCGGGACCCGCGACACCTGCGCTCATGGCTCAGGACGGTGGCACTCCCCCTGCTCAAGGAGAAGCTACCGGACGTGGAGGCTCGTCTGGCGGGCGTGGCAACCCAGGCGGCGACCCTCCGGCAGGGTGTGAATGCGCTGCCGGAGGCGCTAGAATCGCTGGCGTTTCGGGTGGAACTGGTGGGATTTTCCGTTGCCGCCCCCACGCTGATTGGGTATTCTTCCGGGTTACGCACGATGGTGCTCGGAGCCTTGGGGCGCCGGTTTGGTGTCCCGCTCGGGGCAGTGCGGCGGACAGCGATCCTCAAGCTCGTGCAGGGGCAGCGGAGTGGGGCGGAGGTGTGGATTAGTCCGGCGCTCACCGTTGAGTTGGCGTTCGGGAGACTGCACTTTCGCCCCTCCGCGCCGAGTGAATCGGGGGAGCAGGCACTCGCCGAGGGTGGGGAGCAGCTTCACGGCACGCACCGTCTCCATGTGACGCGGCGTTCGGCCGACGTCTTGCCCGAGCGTACGAGCGACGAGACATGGCTGGCATTGGGAGCCTACCGCGTGCGGCCGCCGAGACCTGGCGACCGGATTCATCCGATCGGCGGAACCGGGCGTCGGTCGGTGACCGTGCTTTTGGCGGAGGCGCATGTCCCGGCGGGACGACGCAGCCAGTGGCCGGTGGTGGTCTTGGGGACGGATCTCGCGACGATCGTGTGGATTCCAGGCATCTGTCGGTCAATCGTGAACATTCCCGAGGTCGGGGAGGAGGCGCTCCATGTCACATGCGATCTCACCTGAACTTCGGCGTCGCGCCGGAGGGCACGACCTGCGGATCGTTTTCGATGAGGCGACGATCGCCATGCGGGTCAAGGAACTCGGCCGCGAGATCACCGCGGCATTTCCCGATGGAGATCTCCTTGTGCTCGGATTGCTCAAGGGGAGCGTCATCTTCCTGAGCGACCTGGTGCGGCAGATCGACCGGCCGTTGCACCTCGATTTCCTGGTCGCGAGTTCGTACGGTTCGGAGAAAGTCAGCAGTGGCACGGTGCGACTACTGTACGATCCCGAGACACCACTTGAAGGCAAGCACATCCTGCTGGTCGAGGACATCATCGACAGTGGGCGCACCATGCAGCGGTTGACCGCGCTGCTCGGAGCACGCCGGCCGGCATCGCTGTCGATCTGCTCGCTCCTCGACAAGAAGCTCCTGCCCGACCCGCTGCCAGGATTGCGCTGGGTCGGCTTCACGGCGCCTCCGGCGTTCCTGGTGGGCTACGGCCTTGACCATGCCGAGGACTTTCGACATCTCCCGTTCATCGGTGACCTGATTGATGGCTGACCGCACTCCACCTCGCGCACCAACCCCCGGCTGGGGCAACTTCAGCAAGACACTTGCGCTCTGGGCGCTCGGCGCGATCCTGATCATCGCCGTCGTGCAGACCCTCTCGCGCCAGCAGGCGCCGGTGGCGTTCACCTACACCGAGTTCTCCCAACAGCTCACCGGCGGGAACATCAAGTCGGTGGAAGTGATCGATGGCCAGCAACTGCGCGGCGAGTTCCGCGCGCCCGTCGACGTCCAGGGGGCTGACAAGAAGGCGGAGCGCTTCACCACGCTCCTCCCGGTGGCCAACTCCTATGAACTGCTCGAGCGTCTCGAAGCGAGCGGCGTCACGATCGATGCGAAGGAATCGAAGAGTGGCCTCACCGCGATCCTGGTGATGCTGCTGCCGTGGGTCGTGATCCTTGGACTCTGGTGGTTCTTGTTCCGGCAAATGCAGGCCGGCGGCAACCGGGCGTTCTCCTTCGGCAAGTCGAAGGCAAAGATGTTGACGGGCGACACGCCGAAGCTGACCTTCGCCGACGTGGCCGGCGCCGACGAGGCCAAGGTCGAGTTGCAGGAAGTGATCGAGTTCCTCAAGGATCCCCAGCGGTTCACTCGGCTGGGCGGCCGCCTGCCCAAGGGCGCGTTGCTCGTCGGTCCTCCGGGTACCGGCAAAACGCTCCTCGCGAAGGCCGTCGCAGGCGAGGCAGGTCGGCCGTTCTTCTCCATGTCGGGTTCGGATTTCGTGGAGATGTTTGTCGGCGTCGGTGCCTCGCGGGTGCGTGATCTCTTCGAGCAGGGAAAGGCGCATGCCCCTTGCATCATCTTCATCGACGAGATCGATGCCGTCGGGCGCCATCGCGGCGCCGGGCTCGGTGGCGGACATGATGAGCGCGAGCAGACCCTCAACCAGTTGCTGGTCGAGATGGACGGATTCGAGTCGAATGATGGGGTGATCCTCATCGCCGCGACCAACCGGCCCGACGTCCTCGACCCGGCGCTGCTCCGTCCCGGCCGATTCGATCGCCAGATCGTGGTCGATGTCCCCGACGTGCGGGGCCGCGAGGGCATCCTCAAGGTCCACACGCGGAAGATCCCGCTCGGTTCAGACGTCAAACTCGCCACGATTGCCCGCGGCACGCCGGGCATGGCTGGCGCTGACTTGGCGAACCTGGTCAACGAGGCGGCGCTATTGGCCGCGCGGACCGGCAAGTCCGTTGTCGACATGCGGGACTTCGAGAACGCGAAGGACAAGGTGATGCTCGGCGTCGAGCGTCGCTCGTTGGTGTTGACCGAAGAGGAACGTCGCCTCACCGCGTTCCATGAGGCAGGTCACGCCGTGGTTGCGATCAAGACCGAGGGCTCCGATCCGGTGCACAAGGTCACCATCGTGCCCCGCGGACGCGCACTCGGGCTTACTGCGTCCCTTCCCGAGACCGATCGTCACAACTACACCCGCGATTGGCTGATCGGTTCGCTGGCGATGTTCTTCGGCGGACGTGCTGCGGAAGAGATCATCTTCGGCAAGGGTGCCGTCACGACCGGGGCAGGCAACGACATCGAACGGGCGACCGCCCTCGCGCGGCGCATGGTCACCAAGTTCGGTATGAGCGAGAAGATCGGCTTGATGGCCGTGGGTGACCGTGAACAGGAAGTCTTCCTCGGCCGCGACTTCGGCTCACGCAGCGAGGTCTCGGAGCAGACCGCCGAGATGGTGGATAGCGAGATCAAGCGCTTGCTCGACGATGCATACACCGGAGCGCTCGCCATCCTGAACGACAATCGCGACCTGCTTGATCGGATCGCGGCCGCACTGCTTGAGCGCGAGACGATCGATCGGGATGATCTCGCGCTCCTGACGCGAAACCAGCCGTTGCCGCCGCGAATCGATCCGCCGGCTGTGGTGGCGGAGGTCGCGCCGACCTCTTCCGCACGGACAGAGACGGCCAGTTCCCGTTCGCCGCTTCTCGGTGTGCCACCCGCGGAGCCGGCCGGCGCGTGATCGTCACCCCGGTCTCGGTCCGCAGCACTACCGCGGTCCGCGACGCCCTCCTGTCCCACGGATGGGAGGGCGATGTCGCATCTCTCACCGCCGGTGGCCTCGACCTCGAGGCATACCATGTTGCCGGCATCACCATCGGCGCCGTCGAAACGATGGTCCCACTTGCGGCTCGGCTCGGGCTCGAATTGGTGACCGGCGAGGACTGGCTCATTCTGGCGGGCCCGCGCTCGCGCCTGGGCGCATTCGCGCGGCCGTGGGTCCAGCCCGAACCAGTTCAGGCGCTGGCCCATGCGCTCGGCATGGCGATGCCCGGCGAGCCCGCGCTCGTGTGGCAGGTCGCTGGGACCACCATCGCGCTCGACGTGCCAGTGCTCATCGGCGTGATCAACGTCACGCCCGATTCCTTCTCCAGCTCGTCCCGGGCCAATGGCCCAAGCGAGGTGCTCCGCCTCGCCGAGCAACTCGTGGGGGGGGGAGCGACCGTGCTCGATCTGGGCGGCGAGTCGACCCGGCCCGGCGCCGTGCCTCTCGACCCGGAGGAGGAGTGGGCTCGGGTCGGTCCGGCGCTCGAGGCGCTCCGGGCACACCATCCCAGCGTGCCGATCTCCATTGACACGGTCCATGCCGCGACGGCCGAGCGTGCCATGGCAGCGGGTGCGTCGATCCTCAATGATGTGACGGCCGGCCGGCACGACCCGCGGTTGCTTGAAGTGGCGGCCGCTACTGGCGCCGGCGTGGTGCTCTCGCACTCGCGTGGGCCGCTCGCCACGATCGCCAGCTACGACCATGCCGAGTATCAGGGCGATGTGGTACGTTGGGTGGCACTGGAGTTGCGCGCGTCGACCACAGCGGCCTATGCCGCCGGCGTGCAGGCCGACCACGTGGTCCTCGATCCGGGATTCGGGTTCGGAAAGACCCCCCCGCAGAACTGGCAGCTGCTCGAGGGACTTGATGCCATCGTCGCGCTGGGGCGCCCGGTGCTCGCGGCGGTCTCGCGCAAGCGATTCCTTGGCCTGGCCACCGGGCACCCGATCGAGGCACGCGACGCCGCGACGGCCGCGGCATGTGTCCTTGCGGCGGACCGGGGTGCCCGCCTCTTCCGGGTCCACGCGCCCGGCGCGGTCCGCGATGCACTCGCGGTGGTCTCCGCATGTCGCGCCGCGCGATGAACGAGTCGCCGCCATACAGATCCGCCGCGTGGGCGACACTCGCGGTGCTTGCGGTCTACGTCGCGACGCTGGCACCGAGCGTCACCTTCTGGGATGCGGGCGAGTTGATTGCTGCTGCCCACGGCCTCGGGATCCCGCATCCGCCGGGCACGCCGGTGTACGTGATCCTCGGGCACGCCTGGGGGATGCTGATTCCGTTTGGCGACTACGCCTGGCGACTCAACCTCCTGAGTGCCGTCTGTGGAGCCATCGCGGCCGGCTGCTGGTTCCTGGTCACCCATGCGCTGATGCGGCGAATCGATCCGGGCGCTCCATCACGACTTGCCCGCCTCGCTGGGTTCACGGCGGCAGCATTCACCGCGTTCTCGTTCACCAATTGGCAGAACGCGGTGGAGGCCGAGGTGTATGCGGTCGCGATGCTCACGATCGCACTGGCCGCGTGGTGTGCCGTACGCTGGTCGGAGCTGCGCGACGAGCGCCGAGGGCCGCGCTTGCTGCTGATGCTGCTCTTCCTCGGCGCGATGTCGATTGGCAATCATCTGCTGGCGCTGCTGGTCGGCCCCGCGGTCCTGGTGTTCCTCGTGGCTGAATCGTGGCGGAATCCGCGCATCGATCCCGCGCGTCGACAGACCGAACGGGCGCGGCTCGCAGTGCTGTGCGCGGCTTGGCTCCTGCTGATCGGCGTGGGGCTGGGGAGCACCGTCCTCAGCGGCATCGGCGCGGTGCTCGTGCTGAGCGCGTTGGCGTGGGCGTTCAGCCGCAAGCAACGCGCATTCGCGGCGATGGCGGTGGTCCTGATCGTGGTCGGGATCTCGCCCTATCTCTTCCTGTTGTTGCGCGCTCGGCAGGCACCGTTCATCAATGAGGCGGATCCCTCGACCATGGATGCCCTGCTGGCAGTGATTCGTCGGGCGCAGTATCCGATCCGCACGCCGCTCGACGATCCCACGGTGTTTCACGGGCCCGACAATCCCGGCCGCTCATTCACGATCCTTGGCTATCAACTCGCGAACTACGCGCAGTACTTCGACTGGCAGTGGGCCCGCACGCTCGGCGATCAGGCGCTCACACTCTGGCCGCGGCTCCTGGTGAGCGCAGCCGCGATCTGGCTTGGCCTCACCGGACTCGTCGCCGCCTGGCGACGAGACCGGAGCGCGTGGCTGCTGCTGGTGGCGTTATTCGGTGTGACCGGCCTCGGATTGGTGCTCTACATGAACTTCAAGCCAGGACCATCGATCGGCTGGAATCGGTGGAGTGCGCTCGCGGATCACGAGGTGCGAGAACGCGACTACTTCTTTGTTGTCTCATTCGTGGCGTGGGGCGTGACGATGGCGCTGGGTCTTGCGGCGGTGGTGCGACGTGCCACGCTCCGATGGCCGGACGCGAAGTGGCCATTCGCGCTCTTTGCACTCGCCGCTATTCCCTTGGTCGGCAACATCCGCGACGCGTCGCGCCGACACGGCCCGGATGCCACCTTGGCCCGCGATTTTGCGCGCGCGCTCCTGCAGTCAGTCCCCCCCGGTGGCATCCTCTTCACCTGGGGCGATAACGACACTTTCCCCCTCTGGCACGCTCAGGAAGTCGATGGAGTTCGTCGCGATGTGACGATCGTCTGCCTTGCCCTCGCGGAGACCGACTGGTATCAGCGCCAACTCCGGAATGCCACACCGATCCCCGCCGACCGCGCACGCCTTGCCGAGGTCTGGGCCGACGTGCCCGATCCGATCTGGCCTGGGCCGATGCACGGGCTGGATGATGCCGCGATCCAGTCGTATCGACCCCAGCTCGCCGATCGTGACTACGAACTGCCACTGCCCGGCATTGGCACACTGTCGATTCCGAAGGGAAGCGAGCTCTACGCGCGCGACATGCTGCTGCTCTCGGTGGTCAGCACGAACGCCGGCCATCGGCCGATCGCCTGGTCCGCGAGTGCGATACAGAAGCTGTACGGCGCACCTGTGGTGCAGCAGGGCCTCGCCGTGGTCCTGCCCGTCGACACCGGCTTGGCGGGTGCGTCGGGTCACTCGCTCGCCATGGTGGGCGATGCCATCCCGATCGACATCACGGTCACCCAGGGGCTGATGGACCACGAGTGGCAGTTCGGCGATCTCCTGCGACGCAGTCTCGTCGCGCTTGATCCCAACATCGCGGCGATGGCTCGCACCGTGGCGCTGCCCTATACCCGACTCGGTGTGGCACGGCTCGGCCAGGGCGATACGCTGGCCGCGATCCACGATCTGGAGGTTGCGGCGCATCTCTCGCCCGGCAACCCCGGAATCGACGGGTTTCTCGCCGGACTCAAGGCCAGCGCTCCCTAGAAGCAGGGCGAGATCCACTATATTTGAAGGCTATGCCGTATGCGGACCTGGCCGAGCGCCTCGACGATGTGCTGGGCCGGATCAGCGAGCGCGCCCGGGCCGGTGGATGGTCGCACCCCGTCCGGATCGTGGCGGTGACGAAGACGCATGGTGCCGACGCGGTGCGGGCCGCAGCCCGAGCTGGGCTGACCGATGTTGGTGAGAATCGTGTCCAGGAGGCGCTGGCCAAGCAAGACGAATGTGCGCCGCTCGAGGTCGCGTGGCATCTGATCGGCCCGCTCCAGCGACGCAAGTGTCGGCAAGTGGTGGGGCGGTTTGCCACGATCCATTCGCTCGCTCGATTCGAGCTCGCCGAAGCGCTGGCGAGTCAGATCGGCGAGGGTCACGAGCAGCCGGTGTTGGTGCAGGTGAACTGCTCCGGTGAGCCGCAGAAAAGTGGTGTGACGCCGGCGGAACTTGCCCCGCTGCTCGACCGCCTCCGGTCGATCCCGGCGGTGGCGGTCAGGGGGCTGATGACCATGGCGGCATACGGCGCCGACGAAATGGCGCTCCATCACACCTTCGGGCAATTGCGTCAGGCGCGAGACGCGGCGGTAGCCAACGGTCATGAGCTCCCCGAACTCTCGATGGGGATGTCCGATGATTACGAGGTCGCCGTCGAAGAGGGTGCCACGATGCTCCGACTCGGCACCAGACTATTTGGCCCGCGTCCCGAGGGCCCGTGAGATCTGCATGAGGATCCGGAATGACGATCGATACACCTGAACTCCGTTGGCCCACCTGGCCGACCACCGGCGCGGATGCGCTCGAGCAGGACCTGCTCGCGCGCTGGCGTGAGGAGCGGTTGTTCGAGCGCGTCCAGGCGCGCGCGGCGGATTCGCCGGGATTCGTGTTCTACGAGGGGCCGCCGACGGCCAACGGCCGTCCGGGTATCCATCATGTCTTTGCTCGGACCATCAAGGACCTGATCTGCCGCTTCCACGCGATGGACGGCAAGCGGGTCACCCGGATCGCCGGGTGGGATACGCATGGACTGCCGGTCGAGCTCGAGGTCGAGAAGCAGCTCGGCTTCACCGGCAAGCAGGATATCGAGGCGTACGGCGTGGACCGTTTCGCCGAGGCGTGCCTCGAGAGTGTGTTCACCTATCGCGACGAATGGGTACAGCTCTCGGAGCGGATCGGATACTGGCTCGACTACGATCACGCCTACTACACCTGCAGCCGCGACTACGTCGAATCGGTCTGGCACATCTTGCAGCGGTTGCACGGCCGCGACCTGCTCCAGCGCGGCCACCGCGTGCTGCCGTACTGCCCGCGATGCGGCACGGTGCTCTCGTCGCACGAACTGGCCCTGGGCTACGCCGATGTGCGTGACAAGGCGATCTACATCACGGTGACGATCGCCGACGACAGCGGTCGCGAACTGGTGCTCTGGACCACCACACCATGGACGGTGCCCAGCACTGTGGCCGTGGCGGTGAATCCGGAGCTGGAGTACGCCGAATTCACCTCGCCGGCGGCACCGGGACGGCGGTGTGTGCTGGCCAGCGCACGGGGCGAGGCCTTTGCGAGCATCATCGGTGGTGAGATCACGGCCGAGCGCACTTTCCCCGGGGCCGACCTGGTGGGGCTCCGGTATCACCGACCGTTGGACATCGTGCCCCTCGATGTCGACGGGGACCATGAGGTGGTCGTGCCCGGGGATTTCGTGACGGCCGACGATGGCTCAGGCCTGGTGCACATGGCACCGGCATTCGGTGCCGACGACTATGCGGCGGGCCTCGCCCACGGACTGGCGATGCTGCGCCCGGTCGCGGCGAATGGCACCTTCGTCGGGACGACCTGGCCCGAGCTCGAGGGGCGCCTGGTCA
>JBBSPX010000041.1:0-18174 GCA_038258395.1 Gemmatimonadales bacterium
ATTGTGGCGCGACGCTGCACGGCACCGACACGGAGGTGTTCGCATCGATCGCGGCAGGGACACGCATAGTGGCGGAGGTCGCCCAGGATCGAGGGATTCGGCTGATTCACCTGAGCTCGCTCGCCGTCGTGGATCCGGCGCTCGGGCACACGGTTGCGACACTCGACGACCGGGCGGTTCGTGATCCGCGTCCCGAGATCCGGGGCGCGTACAGCCGCGGGAAAATCGCCGCCGAGGCCCTGCTTGCCGAACCTGGCTTCGCCGATCTTGACGTCGTGACGGTGCGACCGGGACAATTGGTCGGCGACCGCCTGGCATCGGTACCACCGTCCCTTGGAGTGACGCTCGGCCCGATTCGGTTGGGGTTGGTCGGGGTGGGGCAACCGCTGGCCGTGGTGCATGTCGAGGACGTCGCAGAGGCCATTCTGGCAATGCTCCAACATCCGGAACCGCCGCGACAGATCACCCTCGTGGATCCGCTCCGGGTGTCACGTCGTGAATTGTCAGCCGCGTGTCGGCGTCATGGCGTCCCGGGGAGCGATGCGCCCGTGGTTGAGCTCGGTTGGTGCGTGCAGCCGCTGGCTCGAATCTGCCAGATGGTGCCGGGACGTGTGGGACGGATCGGGCGGCGACTCAGGGCAATGGATGTCAGCGCTCGCTGGGCAAGTCCGGCCGCCGAGGTGTTGGGCTGGCGACCCAACCGTCTGGCGGCCTGGCTCAGGCCGCCACCACCACAGCCTTCGGCTAATTCCCGACCATGATCGGCGGACCGCCATCATCGCGCTTCGCCAAGGCACCCTTGGAGAACTTGAGCGCCGCCCATCCGGTCCAGAGCATCGCGGGGACGAACAGGGCCGCGATCACGATCGACTTGAATGTGGCATCATCGAATCCCGGCTTCTGGTCTTCGCGCACGAGCCGGCGGACCTGGAGCGCGTCGAGTCCGAACGACAGGACGGCCAGTCCGATGATCACCGCGAAGACGATGGCCCAGAGCCCGAGGAAGCGGGCCGACAGTTTGTGATCGAGGAGGGCGTTGAGGGCCAACGCCAGCATGGTCCCCAGCGCCACCATCGGCATCGAGCCGATCAGGAAGCCCGCGGCACCATACTTCCATGTCATCGCCCCGAAGTCCATCGGGGTGATCGAGATGGCGAGGTCAAACAGCTGGTTGACGATTAGCACCGCGATCAGCGGGTAAAGCGCACCGAGAAGGGTACGCTGACGAGTCGTGAATTCGGCCATCACTGCCACCTGGGCTTGAGGAAGCGGTCGGGTACTGCTGCGAGAAATCATCGAACGGAATGGCAGAATGCATACCACCAGAGGGACAGAAGTGCCACCACCGGTGATCCGGGTACTTCATCTGGCGATCGGTTTCGCCCGGGGGGGGCGCCGCGACGCGATTGCCACCTTGGCCGATGCCGGTCGCTCCCTCAAGATCCGACCCTATCTGGCCACCCTCAGGGATGGCGGGGAGGGCTTGGCGGGTTTCGCCGCGAAGTTCGATGAGGCCCGCGACCTCGGCATCAGGGGGCTCCCGTCCTACCGAGAAATTGCAGGACTGAAGGAGTTCTGCATCACAAGAGGGATCGACATAGTGCACGCACACGACGCATCGTCGCAATTCGTTGCGTCTATACTACACTATGTTGCGCCACAACTACATATAGTCATGACGTTCCATCGTTCGCTTGAAATCGAGACTGCCGGCCTCCGAAATCGCGTACGGAACTCCGTTTCGTTGCTAAACGTCGCTCGGGTCGTGACCGCCTCGGCCGAGCGGCGCGATTACTTCCTCGGCCACAATTTCATCCGGGCGGGCAAGGTCGTCACCATCCCCCTCGGCATCGACCTGGCCCGATTCCGTCCGGACGCGGCAGCACGCGCCGAGCTCAGGTCCGAGTACGGGATTGCACCGGAGGAGCGACTGATCATCTCCGCGGGGCATTTCGGGCCCGAGAAGGGGCTCGATGTGGCCATCGAGGCGGTGTCCCTCGCCAGGAAGACCCTCGCGGATAGCGGTATCGGACTTCGGCATCTCCATCTGGGGACTGGCGACCCAGCTCGTGAGGAATGGATCCGCTCGGAAATCATGCGCCTGGGTGGCTGGGGGACCACGCTCGTCGGGCATCGACCCGACCCGGAGAGGTTCTTTGCGGCGGCTGATCTCCTTCTGCATACGCCCAGACTGGAGGCCTTCGGATTGGTGCTGGTGCAGGCGATGGCCTCAGGGACCCCGATCGTGGCCAGCCGAGTCGGTGGGATCCCCGAGATCGTGCCCGCCGCAGTCGGCTTGCTCGCGCCCTCGGAAGACCCTCCGGCAATTGCCGATGCCGTGGTGGCCATCCTGAGTGATCCGGCCCGCCTCACCGCCGCCGCCTCAGCCGCGCTCGCGCGGGCCCAAGCGGAATACAGTTCAACTCGATTCGCCGAGCGCCACCGGGCGCTGTACGACACGGTGATCGGCGCGTGAGTGGCTCCCGGACTGGCCTGCTCCTTGCTGATTTGGGCCTTGTTGCGGACCATCCAATCGGGGAGTCCGCCTGAATGCCGTTGCCGGAGGACGTCCAGATGTCAGAGCCCGTCGTGACAATCGTCGTGGTGCCGCGTGATCGATTCAGCAGTGTCGAGGCGTGTACCCGCTCGATCATCGCAAACACACCCGATGTCGCGTTCAAGATTGCCTTCCTCGATTTCGGCTATGCCGCCGCGACCAGGCGTGCGCTGACGGAGATCTGTGCCGGCGTCCCGATGGAGATCGTCGACTGCGGCCGGAAGATCTCGATGGATGGCTTCCGCGACTTCCTGCCGAAGGTCACCACGAGGTTCACCTGTTGGGTCGACAACGACACCTTCGTGACCGAGGGCTGCATTGCGCGTCTCGTGAAGAGCGCCGAGGAGGAAGGGATGCGGGCGATCCTGCCGCTCACCTTCGAACGCGAGGGCCTCGACATCGATGCCCGACGGCTCGAGAAGCGGGTACACATCTCGCACTCGGAACTCCGCAAGGTGACCGTCGAGGGCAAGGAATACGTCTTCGACTACAAGCCGTACCGCCGCGCCAGCAAGGAAGAGGTGCCGCCGGGTCCATGGACCATCGACTTCTTCGAACTGCATACCTTCTTCGCCGAGACCGAGTTGCTCCGACAAATCGACTACCCGTCGATGGTGGTGCGCGAGCATGTCGACATCGGGATCCAGTTCCACACGATGGGTGTGCCGATCTGGTGCGAGCCGCGCGCGGAGGTCATCTTCGACAACATCCATTTGCGGCCGACCTGGCAGGACATCAAGTTCTTCTTCTATCGGTGGTCCGATCCGTTGATCGACAAGAGTCACGCGCTCTTCGAACAGCGCCACGGCTGGCGGTTCTTCAACGAGCAGTTCATGAAGCGCTGGGCGTATCGGCGGCGCGTGTTCGTGGTCGCGCGTTTCTGCTTCGTGCCGCACAAGCCGGCCGACCTGCTCTCGCGTGTGATGGTCAAGCTCTTCCGGGCCCCGATCCCGGCGCACCTGCGGCACGACCCGACCGCCGAGTCGGTGCGCGCGTTCGAATCCTCGACACCTCTGACAACGACCGCCGGGTGAGTTCCGAGCCGGCCCGTGAGTCCGCCCCGCCGAGCGTCCGGCGTGGCGGACGGCCCACGTGGCACCAACGACGGCGGCTGGCCATGGTGCGGCGACTCGCCGACGGACTGACGGGGTCGGCACTCGACTATGGCTGCGGCTGGGGCGACATCACGGCCGCGCTCGCCGATCAGTTCGACACGATCGTCGGCTGCGACGTCTCGGCCGAGCGCGTGCGGTTCGCCACCGAGGAGCACCCAGGCCTCCGGTTCGTGGTCTGCCCGCCCGATGGCGTGCCGGATCTCTCCGCCGGGGAATTCGATGTCGTGCTGTCGATCGTCGTGCTGCCGTTCGTCCCCGACCCGGCCGCGTACCTCCGCGAGTGCGCCCGCGTCCTTCGCCCCGGGGGCACCATGGTGGTCGCACTCCAGAACCCAGACTCGAATCTGCAACTGATGCATCGGTTGCGTGGCAAGCCGCCGCGGTACAACATCCGGATCGGGACACTGGCGGAGTTCCTGGGCAAGGTCGCTGCGGCGGGCCTGGTGGTCGAACGTGCCGACCATTTTTACGATCCTCCCCTCGACCGCTTCAAGCATCCCGGCGAGCTCATGCTTGCGGCACTCGACTCGGCCGGACATCTGCTGCGGTCACGCCGGCGAGCGAGCTATCTGGGATACCGACTTCGGAACGTTGGCGACGCAGCATGACGATTCGTGTGGTGCACCTCGTGTCGACGCTCGGCATCGGTGGCCAGGAGATGGTGATCCTCTCTCTGGTGCGACACATGGACCGCAGCCGATTCACGCCGGTCGTCTTTGCGTTGAGCGAGTCCGGGCCGCTCGCCGAACGCATCGCGATGCTCGATGTCGAAGTCGAGATCATTGGTCGCCCCGGGATGGGCCGATGGGAGAAGATCCGCCGGCTCAACACGCGACTCCGGGCGCAGCGGGTGGATGTGCTCCATACCCACAATCCCTCGCCGCACCAGTACGGCGCGCTGGCCAGCCTGTTGGGAGGCGTTCCCGGCCTGATCCATACCAAGCACGGCCGGAACGTGCTACTCACTCGCACGGGGGAATGGGCAGAGGCCGTAGCCGGCCGACTCTCCGACCTGATCGTACCGGTCTCGGGTGATGCGGCCGACGTGGCGCGCCAGGTCGAGCGCGTGCCGGACCGCAAGCTGCGCGTGATCCGAAACGGGATTGCCATCAACGGCGCACCGGTCGCGGTGGTCCTGCCTGACGGCCGGCCTCCCCGAGCGATTCATGTCGCACGCCTCAACCACATCAAGGATCAGACGACGCTGCTCCGGGCAACCCGGATCGTGGCCGACCGGATACCCGGATTCACCTTGGATATCGTCGGCGATGGCGAAATGCGCGAGCCGCTCCATGCGCTCGCGCGTGACCTCCGACTCGATCAGGTGGTGCACTTCCACGGTATGCGCGACGACATCCCGCAGCTGTTGGCGCGCGCTGATCTCTTCGTGCTCCCGTCGCTCTCGGAAGGCGTCGCGATCACCTTGCTCGAGGCGATGGCGGCCGGACTTCCCGTGGTCGCAAGCAACGTCGGTGGCAACCGGGAGGTGGTGGTTCCCGGTGAGACCGGGCTGCTCTGCCCAGCCGGCGATCCCGAGGCGCTCGCGGAGGTGATGCTCGAAGCCTTTTCTGATCCTGTGCGCGCGCGGGAGTGGGGACGCGCCGGCCGGGAGCGGGCCATCGCAGAGTTCAACATCACCCGGACCGTCGCCGCGTACGAAGCGGCCTACACGGAGATCGCGTCCAAGCATCGACCGACGCTCGGCGGTAGACCGTGAGCAAGCGCCTCGATGTGAGCGTTCGGCGAGGCCTGATTCGGGCCTACGAGGGCGGCCTCAAGCGCAGGCCGGTGTTCCGCTACTGGGATGAACTTGAACGGAGCCAGTATCTCCCGACTGTCGAGCTCGAGGCACTCCAACTAAAGCGTCTCCGGAACCTGCTCGAGCACACCGACCATACCGTCCCGTGGTACCACGAGCAGTGGCAGGCCGCGGGGCTCTCGCCGGCTCGGGTCCGTGAACTACACGACTTCAAGGACTTCCCCGTCATCGATCGCCAGACGATCCTCGCACACCGCGAACAAATGCGGTCCACCGACGCGTCGTTGCACCTGATCGCCAAGGCGACCGGCGGATCGAGCGGCGTGCCACTCCAGTTCTACCTCGACACCGGCAGCAACGAGCGTCGAATGGCGGCGTGGCACCGGGGCTATGCCTGGGCCGGCGCCGCACCGGGGACCCGGCAATGGTATCTCTGGGGTGTCCCGCCCGACGCGACCGCCTCCTGGCGCAAGCAGAAGCTGCGGCTCTACGACGCACTGTACCGGAAGACCACCGTCAGTTGCTTCGACCTGGGTGACGACACCGTCGAGGCATTCGAACGCTCACTCCGGCGGACGGCCCCCGACGTGATCGTGGCGTATACCGGTGCCCTGTACGCCTTCGCAAGAATGCTCGAGGCCCGCGGCACGACGCCGTTCCAACCGCGGTCCCTGGTTGTGGGCGCCGAGGCGCTGCACCAGTTCCAGCGGGAGACCATCGAGCGCGTCTTCCGGGCGCCGGTCTTCGAGACCTATGGCTCGCGTGAGTTCATGCTGATGGGCGCCGAGTGCGAGCAGCACAACGGCCTGCACCTCACGGCGGAACATCACATCGTCGAGGTGCTTGACGATGCCGGCGAACCGGTTGCGACTGGGATCGAGGGAAATCTCGCGATCACCGACCTCACCAATCGCGGCATGCCGTTCATTCGATACCTGAACGGTGATCGCGCGATCATGGCAAGCGGCACCTGCGAGTGCGGGCGAACGTTGCCGCGCCTTGCTCGGGTGACCGGGCGACAGCTCGACGTGCTCACGACTCCCGACGGACATGAATTGCCCGGCGAGTTCTTTCCGCACATCATGAAGGAGTTCGCGTCCGTGCAACGATTCCAGGTAGTGCAGGAGGTGCCCGAGGAGGTGCTTGTGCGAGTCGTCGCACCGGCATGGTCGGCGGCGGATGCCGCTCGGCTGGGTCGCGAGGTCGGTGCCGTCGCCGGTGGCCAACTCCGGATTCGGGTGGAACAGGTCGACGACATCCCGCTCACTGGCGCGGGCAAGCTCAAGGTGGTCGTCAACCACCTGGCCGCGCGGCGGGACGCCGAGCAAGCGGTGGTCGAATGACCCGTCATGCGCGCGCCGCCGCATCGGCGTACGTCGATCACTCCACCACCGCGCTCGTCCGCGGCGCCGTGGCCGACACCTCCTCATCCGGTCGCCGCCATGTTGGGGGGGGGGTCGCGACATCCGGCACCCTCGAGCGCATCATGGCCCCGATCCTGGGCCTCTACCTGGGCTGGGTCGTCGCCCGCGTCCCCGAAGTCTTCCCGGCGCTATTCGTGCCGCGCCTCCCGATGATCACCCTGCTGCTCTTCATTGTCTGCCTCGCCGTCGGCATCTCCGGGACGCTCTGGCAGGCTACCTGGAAGCGCTCGACCCCACTCAGGTTGGTGGTGGTGCTCGGCGCGCTCGTCGTGGTCACAATCCCGATCGGCATCTGGCCAAGTGGCTCGATCTGGTTCATGAACAACAAGTACCTGATCTCCTTCGTGGTCTTCCTCGCCTCCCTGATGTTCCTCCGCGATCGGACCAACCTCCGCCGTGCCGTGGCAGTCTATGTGCTCTGCGTCGGCGCGATCTCGGCCAAGACCCTTCGTGCCTACGATCCCGACCAACTGGTTCAGCAAGAGAACGGTGAATGGATCCCCAGACGGGACCTACCGGTCGACCAGCAACGGATCGTGATCTCGGTCTCGCTCGACCCCAACGACTTCGGCGCCCTGGTCGCCGTGACGGTGCCGCTGGCGCTCTGGCTGGCCGCCGGCTCGCTGATGCGCCGGTTTGTCTGGGGCGGCACTGCCCTCGTGATGGTGGCCGCCACGGTGCCAACCGCCTCGCGCGGCGCGTTGATCGGACTGGTCGCGGTGGCCCTCACCCTCGTCGCCTTCGGGGCGACCGGCTGGCGAAGATCGTTCTTTCTCCTGATGATCACGGTCGGCGGTTTCCTCTTCGCGACGATCGCCACGCAGGGGCAGTTGACTCGATTCTTCGAGTTCGGAAGCGACGACTACAACGTCGAGGGCAACGAGGGTCGCCTCTGGTTCTGGAAGCAGGGCATGGTCTGGATGATCAAGCGGCCCTGGGGCTACGGTATCGGCAACTACTCGACCTACTTCGGCTGGCTCAACGGTCCGGAACGAGCCGCGCACTCGATGTGGGTCCAGTACGGCATGGAACTTGGGGTCCTCGGTCTGGTCACCGCGGTCGCGCTCTGTCGGTACCTCTTGCGAGGGCTCAAGGCGATGCGTGCTGCGGCCGTCGCGGCCGTTGCCCGCGGCAACGCGGCGGCGCGCGCCGATGGCACGCTGGCCGGCCATATGATGGCCTCGCTCGTCGGACTGCTGGTCACCGGCTCGTTCCTCTCGAATGCCTACTACCCGCTGACCTACATGGTCTGGGGATTCGCCGGGGCCGTGCTGCTCAACTACGCCATGACCACGCCGGAGGTGAACGTGGCGGCACCATCTCCTGCACCGCTCCAGGGGCGCATCCAGCGGCGCAACGTACTGCAGGGTCGGCGCGTTTGAATGCGCTGCCGCGACTCGCGTTCATTTCGACCGTCCACCCTTCACCCACCTCCCCGGGCACCGGTCGGTTCAATAACGTGATGCTCCAGGGGCTCGCCGAGACATGGCAGGTCACCGCCACGGTGCCAGTGCCATGGCGTCAGCGCAAGACCACATCCCTGCCGGCGACAGACCTCGGCGGGTACCCCATTCACCCCTTCAGGTATTGGTACATGCCAGGCCCGATGGGGCGCGCGAGTCAGGGGAGTCTGCTCTATCACCAGCTTCGGCGGGCCGTCCGACGCACGCTCCTCACCGAGCCGCCCGACCTGGTGTTGTCGTACTGGGCATACCCCGACGCCGACGCGGCGGGGCGGTTGGCCGCACGATTGGGCGTACCCGCTGCCGTCGTGATCGGAGGAAGCGACATCCTCGTCCAGGCGGCCAAACCCCGTCAGCGAGATCGTGCCGTGCGGGCCATCCTCCGCCACCAGATGGTCCTTGCCGTGGGAGAGGATCTGAAGGGTGCGCTGCTGCACGCCGGTGTTCCGGAATCCCGCCTCCGGGTGCTCCACCGCGGGGTCGACCGACGCCATTTCCATCCCGGTGATCGCGGGGAGAGTCGTCGTCAACTTGGGATCCCTGCCGGCCGCGAGGTCGTGCTCTGGGCCGGACGTATGGAACCGGTCAAGGACCTCGACACGCTCGTCCGGGCAGTCGGGGCGCTACCAGCTGAACGACGCCCGATCCTGGCACTCGCCGGTGCCGGCCGGGAGGCCGAGCGCACAAAGGAACTCGCCCGCAACCTGCACGTTGACCTGCTCATGCCCGGCCAGCTCGGACCGGAACAGTTGGGGGAGTGGTATCGGGCCGCGGACCTCTTTGCGCTCTCGAGTGAGTCCGAGGGCACCCCCAATGTGCTCCTCGAAGCCCGTGCCTCCGGACTCCCGGTGGTGACCACCGATGCCGGGGGCGCCGGTACCCTCGGCCGCCGACTCGGTGCACCCGTGGTACCGATCGGTGATCATCTGGCACTCTCGGACGCGATCGACCGCGTGCTCCGGCACGAGGATACCCAATCGACGCCCGACGACATTCCGTCGCTCGCCTCTGCGTCGGCGGCCTTGTCGCACGACCTGATGGAACTGGTCCACCGTGGCCGCTGAGCCGACGACACCCCCGACGCCCACCGAACGATCCGGGCGCAAGCAGCTCGGGATCAACACGGCATGGAATGTCTTCGATCTGTTCGCCGATATCGTGGCCGGGGCGATCGGCTCGATCCTGGTGGCGCGTGCCCTCGGGCCGGAAATCCTCGGCCGGTATCAGTACGTCCTCTGGATCGGCAGCATCGTCGCCGGCATGACCACCTTCGGCGTCTCCTCCGCTCTGGCGCGCTACATGGGGCTGGCCATGGCGCATGGGAACGGGGAGGACGCCGGCGACGCCCTCGTCACCGCCTTCCGCACCCAGGTCATCGTGGTGATCGCCTCGGTGATCATCCTGGCGACCCTGATCTTCGTAGCGATATCACGACCTGAACGACTCATTGCGGCGCTGGCGTGGGGTACCGTCCCGATCGGTCTGATAATGTCGATCCCGACCTCGGTCAACGGACTCAAGGAACACTTCCATCGCAACGTGATCTCGTCGATCATCGCGGCGGTGGTGGAACTCTCGATCGTTGGTGCGACCCTCATCCTGGGCTGGGGGCTGGTCGGACTCGCCTCCTCGTTGGTGATCGCCCGGGCGGTCGACTGCGTCGTGCGCTATATCACGGCGTGGGGAACGATGCGACACTACCTGTCGCTTGCGCGGCCGGTGCCCGATGCCAAGCTGGTTCGTGGCTTCCGGGAGATGGCGCTTCAGGGCTTTGCGCTCCAGGCCCTCAACGTGGTCGTGCTCAATCGCAGCGAGATGTTCTTCCTGAAAATCTTCAGTGCCTCAGAGCAGATCGCCTTCTTCTCCCTCGGGCTCGGGATCACGCGCTACCTCTCGATGGGACCGTCGGCCCTGCTCAAGGGGCTCACGCCGCGCATCTACATTTCCCAGGCCCGCACCGAGGGGGGGGGAGCCATCCTGGCGCTCCGCTCGATCCGGATCCAGGCGATGCTGGCGGCGCCGTTGTATGCCGCCGCAGTCATCTACGGGGGATGGATCGTGGGATTCCTCTATGGTGGCAAGTACGGACCGGTGACGGTTCCACTCGCCATCATCGCCCTCGCGAGCGTCCCGACACTTGGACTCGGCGAGCTCGATGTCCTGATCCGGGTGGCCGATCGTCAGGGCGAGCTTGTTCGCTGGACCACCGTGACGATGGTGCTCACCCTGGTGCTGGACTACCTGATGGTCCGACCATGGGGTGCCATCGGCGCGGCGGGGGCATTCTCGATCGCGCGCTACATACATTTCGTTGGGGTGCAGCGCATCACCGATCGAGCATTCCCGGCGCACCCGCCGAATGCCCCGCGCTGGCGGTTCATCCTCCTCGCAACCGCCTGCATGGCGCTCCCGGCAGTGCTGCTCCGTGACGTCATACCGACCATCGCCACACCAGCCCTGATGGTGCTGGGGGCGTTGCTGTTCGGGGCGGTGCTCTGGCAGACACCATGGCTCACCGCGAACGAGCGGACGTTGACGCATGAAGTCATCCATGAAGTCCGGACTCGCCTCCGACTCGGGAGCGCGCCGTGAGCCCGCCACGCATCTGCCTGCTGGTTGCCCACTACCCGCCGTCCGCCGAGTCGGGAGCACGTCGGCCCTACAAACTGACGCGCGAACTGTGTGCTGCGGGGTTCGAAGTCGAGGTGATCGTGGCGGGTGAGGGCGAGACCACAACCACCGTCGGTGACCACGGCGAGCAGGTGACCCACGTGAGCCCGCCGAGCGAGGCGTCCAGAAACGTGGTGGCCAGGATCTGGAAGCGGATCGTCAATCGGCTCCGACGCATGGCGCTCCGTCAAGCCGACGCAGCATCCCGTCTTGGTGCACCGGTCATGCGGCTGCTCGACCCCCTGCTGGCGGGAGGAGAACACATCCTGTACGTCTCGGTGCCTCCGTCGTCATTGGCCGAGATCGTCGTCGCAGCGGTCAGGGCCCGATTCCCCCGGCAGGTGATCGTAGTCGAGTTTCGGGACCCGTGGACCACGGAAGTTGCCGGCCCCACGCTTCAACCGTTCAGGAATCGGTACGAGCAACACCGCCGACGGGTTGTGGAGGGCGTCGATGCCGTGGTGGCCGTGACGCCCGGTATCGCCGAGCGAATGGCCGAGCACGGCGTCCGACGGACACCGGTCGTGGCAATCAATGGCGTGCCCGATGAACTGCTGCAGCGCGATCGTGGCTCACACCGCTCGGCCGATCGTACCCTGCGCATGCTCTACCTTGGGGAGTTCTATCTCCAGCGCGACCCATCCTCGCTCTTCGATGCGTTGGCCACCCTCCGAGCGTCCGATCCGGAACGGACCGGGCAGTTCCAGCTCGACCTCGTTGGAGAAGTCGACGACACGCCGGGCGGTCCGCTCGTGGATTTGCTCGTAGCCCGGCGGCTTGACACCATTGCGGTCATTTCGGATCGGGTGCCCTACCAGCAGGCAAAGCAGCTCCTGGCCGAGGCCGACGTCTTTCTCTTGTTGGCTCAGCATCAGCCACGGCAGGTGCCCAACAAGGTGTATGAATACCTGGCCTATCACCGTCCGCTTTTTGCGGTGGTCGACGAGGACGGAGCGACCGCCGCGCTACTCCGGCAGACCGGGCACGGCGACACGATGGTCTTCCCGACCTCTTCGCCAGAGACGATTGCGCAAGCACTCGAGACCGCGATCGAACGCGCCCGTCAGGACGTGATGGTCGGGGACCCAGATGCGATCGGCTCACTGGCTGTATCGGTACAATTCGCCAAGGTCGTCGAACTGCTCCGCGAGCTTGATGATGAACTGACGCACCGGGGAAGCCCCGCATGATCGTCCTGCCCAAACACGCCGAGTTCTGGCTTCCGGGCCTCATCCGGGGCCGCATCGCCCGGGCCCTCCATCCGCCGGAGCCGGTCAGCCATCTCTGGTTGATGATCGGCGACCACTACGAGCCCTGCTGGGCCAAGCCCGACGATGCTACCGCCAAGGCACGAGTTCAGACGTGGGCCGACCAGTGGCCACTGATCGCGGATCGGCACCGTGACCATCTCGGCCGCCCCGCGCAGTACACCTTCTTCTATCCGCAGGAGGAGTACCGGCCCGAGCTCATCGAGCCGCTCGCCCGGATGACCCGGAATGGCATCGCCGATGTCGAGGTACACATCCACCACGACAACGATGGCGAAGCCGCGTTCGTGGCCAACATGACCGAGTTCATTCGTGCCCTTCGGCACGATCATGGTCTCCTGCGCGACGAAGGCGGCAAACCCAGCTTCGGCTTCATCCACGGCAACTGGGCCCTCGACAACGCCCATCCCGCCGGCATATGGTGCGGGCTCGACAACGAGCTCACCCTGCTCCGCCAGCTGGGCTGCTACGCTGATTTCACCCTGCCCGCCGCCCCGGACCCCTGCCAGACGCGCCGGATCAACTCGATCTACTGGGCGGTTGACGACCCGACCGCACCCAAGTCCCACGACGACGGCACCCCTGTGACGCCGGGCGGCACGCGTCCTGCTGAATCACTCCTCATGGTGCAGGGGCCGCTCGCGGTCCGCTGGCCGCGGGACCGCTGGCCACGGCCGGCCCTCGAGGTCGGCGAACTTGCTGGTCATGATCCGGTGACCGCCGGGCGCGCGAAGGCCTGGCTCGACAACGCACCACAGGTCGGGTCACATAAGTTCCTGAAGCTGCATGCACATGGAGCGCCGGAGAAGAATGCCGAACCACTGTTGGGCCACGATCTTGATGCATTGTTCACCTTCGCCAAGGCCGCAGCCGAGGTCAGGGGCTGGCAGCTCGTGCACGGCACCGCGTGGCAGGTCGCGCGGGCCATCCGGTCACTTGTCGGACGCGAAGATCCGCTCGAGGGAGGAGCGCCTCGCGCCTGATCCGGGGTCGTCGTGAGCGTCAGTGTGACCATCGCCCGCGACGTGGCGGAGCTCGTTGAGCTCAGAGCAGACTGGGACCACCTCGCCTCGCTGGATCCCACCCATTCGGCGTATCGCGGTTGGACCGCGCAGGTCCACCACCACCTGATGCGAGCCGATGGATCGATCCCGCACGTTGGAGTCTTCAGGAACGGCGGCGGCGAGGTGATAGGCATTGTGCCCACCGCCATCGGCACCACTCGACATGGACCGATCCGACTTCGGATCCTCCGTCCGCTGGCGCAGCAGACCTGGCCAGACTTCGCGGTACTCCTCGACCCGCAGGACCGCATCGAGCTGTCGGCGGCCCTGCATCAATGGCTGGCGCGAGTTGCGGCACAGGTCGACCGAGTCGACCTCCGATTCGTCCGTGATGAGCGTGGGTGCATCGCGCCAACTGATGGGCCCCTCCGGCTTGAGGTGACCCCGGTGCCGACGTTCCGGGTCACCTTTCCGGACGGGACACGGCAGTGGTCGGAACTGCTCGGGCGTCATGCCCGCCAGGCGATTCGCAATCAGGAACGCCGTCTGCTTGCCGACCACGGCGCCACGATCAACACCCTCGCGGATCCGGTCGAGATTGCTCGCTGGATCGTGCCGTTCCAATCGCTGCACACGCACCGTGCCCAGCTCCTCGGGCGTGACCGACTGTTCGAGATCGGCACCACCGGTCGAGATTTTGGTTTGATGCTGAGCGCGATGGTCAGCGCCGATGAGGCGGAGTTCCACGTTCTGACGAGTGGTGAGCGATTGATATCAGGTCAGATCACCTTCCGCGCCGGCACGACGACCCATGACTATCGACGGGCGTTTGATGACGAGTTCGCCAGGTATGGCCCCGGCAGCGTACTCCAGGCAGCCGTACTCCAGCGCAGCCTCGAACGCGGCGACCGCCAGTTCGACTTCGGGCTCGGCGCAGGTGCGCACAAGAGTCGTTGGGCGACCGAGTCCGATCCGACGTACCGCATCCACCATGCACGGGGATTCCGCCACGCCACTCTGGCCTGCTACGCTCGGATCGCGATCGCACGGAACCGGCTTCGCTCGGGAAGCCGTGACGCTGCTACCGCCACGACCGCCTCATGACTGTCGGCACGAAGGCACCACTCGCCGGACCGACCAACACCGAAGTCCTGCGCAGCGCGACAGCCCTCGACGAGATCCGCGAGGCATGGGATGCCTTGTTCGCCCGTGACCCCGAGGCGCACGCGTTCCAGGCCTGGATCCCGACGATCCGGCTCTGGCAGATGGAACGTCACGAGGTCGAACCCCGGGTGATCGCCGTACGCTCTGCCGATGGCGGCCTGGTGGCGCTGTTCGCGCTGGCGATCGAACGGAGACCACACGGCCCACTCGTCCTCAGCAGTCTTCGCCCACTCGCGGCCCCACGATACTCGCATACGCATCCGCTGATCGACCCGGCGGCGCGCGCGGAGGCAGAGGACGCGGTCTGCGCGGCGTTCATCGATCTCAGCGGAGAGGTTGACGAGGTCGACATTCGTTTCGCCCGCCACGCCCGATGGCTCACCCGTCCATCACCCGGGATCGAAGCGGCGGCCACCGACGTCACAACCGTCGAGACGAGGATCCCGAGACGTGTCTCTCGCTGGGACGAGCTGCTCAGCCGATCATCACGCTACAACATTCGACGTGACAGTCGCCTCCTCCGTGCGGCGCACCCAATCCACGTGACGATGCTCACCACAGCGGGGGAGGTTGCGCGTTGGTGGCCGCCATTCCGACTCCTCCATACCACCCGAAGCCGGGCGATGGGTCGTCGAGCCTACTTCGAAATGGGCGAATCCCCCACTCGATTTGCCCCGATGTTGCTCGAGATGATCGAGGCGCGATTGGCCGAGTTCCATGTGATGACCAGCGATGATGCCCTGGTCGCCGGCCAGATCGTCTTCCGGCATGGCGGGACGGCGCACAGCTATCGTATCACTTTCGACGAAGCATTCGGACGGTACGGTCCCGGCACGCTGTTGCAGGCCGAGGTGATGCAGCGTTCGATCGACCTGGGAGATGAGCGCTTCGATTTCGGACATGGACACGAGGCCTACAAGCTTCGGTGGGGCAACGAACGCTCGCGGGCGTTGCAGATCCACGGTGGACACGGCTTCAGGTTCAGGCTCGCCAAGGGCTACAGTGCCCTTGCAATGACAGCCGCGCGCACCGGACTCATCGGGAGTGCCCACGCCGAAGCCCAGGCAACTACAAACGAGGCCGACGCATGAGTCAGCCTCTCTGGACCAAGCCTCTCGCGGACCTGGACGTCACGATCCACGATGAGCTGGATAGCGTGCTGGAGCGCGAGTGGTTGGACCTACAGGACGCAGCGGCCAGTTGGCACCCGATGCTGCACCCGGATTTTCTCCGCGCGGCGATCGCCATGGCACGTCCGGACTCGACCCCGATGATTCTGGCCGCTCGATCACAGGGGCGACTTCTCGGGGTGCTCGCGCTCGGATCCACCCTGAGCCGGATCGGTCCGTTCACGCTCCGCCGTGTCAGGCCCATCAGCGCGGGCCGGCATGATCTCTCGGTCGTGCTCGCGTGCCCGGAAGATATGGCTTCCGTGAGTCACGCGTTTGGAACGATGCTCGAACGGCTGAGAAGGCGTGGCCGTGAGGTGGTTCTCTACGGCGTGCCGAGCGCGGCTCCTCTGCTCGGTCACGTGCCACTCGACTTCAAGCAGCGAGCTTCGGGTCCCCTCTGGTTCGCTGATCTCGGATCCGCTGCGAGCTGGGAGGACGTGATCCTCGTGCCGCACCAGAAGCGTGATATCCGTCGACGGGAGAAGCTGTTGATCAGGGAGCACGGCCGACACACCGTTGCCTGGGCCACGGATGCCGACCAGGCACTCGCAATGACCCGAGAGTTCGTTGCACTCCATGCGGCTCAGCAGTTGGGCAAGGGGCGGACCAGCGCCTTCGCGCCGGATGCGGCAGCCTCCGGACTGGCAACCTACCTCGCCGGGGCAGTCCCCGTCGGAGCCGCCGACATCAGCGCCCTGCGAATGGCAGACGGCCGGGTGCTTGCCTCCGAAATTCTGCTCTACAGCCGGGATGTGGCATATCGCTATCGGACGACCTACGACATGTCATGGAGTCGGTACGGACCGGGGAACCTTCTGCTCGCGGCCTCGGTCGACCGCGTCATCGGGCGCGGCTACTCGACGTTCGAACTCGGCTGGGGCATCGAACCGTACAAGGCGAACTGGGGCCGGGCAGCCGGGGAGGTCTGTCGAGTCCTGGCCGCACCTCCGCGGCACCGCGGATTTGGCTACCGCCTCATTCGGCGCCTGCGGCAGCACCGTGAAGCAGGTGCGCCGGCGTAGCACCCCGCGTCACGGGGATCGTGCGCGCCCAACCCCGGACGGAGTGGCCTTCGCCGCCTCCCGCACCATCACCTCCTGCATCTCGGCCATTTCGCTTGTGCTGAGCCGGATGTTGTTCCGGCGGATCCAGGCCAGGAAGTCGCCCAGGTCGAACCGCCCGTTGCGATTGCCAGCCGCATCGAACGCGATGCGCTGATCGGCGTTGAGCTGCCCCCCCCCGCGGAAGAGATCGCGCACGGCGATCGATGGCGTGGGGGACGTCACGCTTACCACCTCGAGCGTGTCGACATAGACCGCACGCACGGCCGGATCGGCACTCGCCGTCACCACAATCGAATCGACATGCACCCCGACGCCGAGGGCACTCGTCTGGCGCGACCAGCGGAGCCAGCCGGGTGCCTGTCCCGCGCTGGTGACCAGTGTCAGCCAACTGGCACTCTTGGTGGCGGTCCAGGCGGTGCTTCCCAGGCCGGTGATCGAGGTCACCTGCACCGAGTCGGTCGTCACCCCGGTCGATGGGGAGTCCGACATCCGCACCTCGCGTCGCTTGAGCCCACGCCGTGCAAGCACGACCTGGCGCGTGGGGGGCGGTGGCGCAGTCACCTGCTCGATCACGGTGGTCGAGTCGATGAGGTTGGCCACCAATCCATTGGCCAGCACGGTGATCGTATCGACATGTGTTCCCGGCAGGAGGGTCGCGGTGTTCCGGTTCCAGGTCACGGTCCCAGTGCCGGTGCCGCTGGATGTGGTCAGTTGCGTCCACGCGTGCGCGCTGCTCGCCGACCAGGCAACGCTCGATGCACCGGCACCGGTGATCTGGAGCTGAGCACTCGCGCTCGAGGCGTTCTGACCCTGATTCACCGAGGTCCACCGCGAGGTGGGAGCGAGCGCCACCACGATCGGTAGTGGCGCCGAGGTCACGACCAGCGTGTCTATCAGCAGAGAGGGCGACCCGGCCACGCCCGCAGCGGTCACTTGGAGTGTGTCGACATAGATCCCCGCTGCGAGCCCTGCGGCGGTGCGCTCCCAACGGAGCATGCCGCTGCCGACGCCGCTCGCGGTCGTGAGCGAGGTCGAACTCCGGCGCTTCGTCGCCGACCAACCGACCGTGCTCGCACCGGCGCCAGTGAGCCACACCTCGACGCTATCCGGCAGAACGTCGGTGCTCCCCGCCCCGGTTGTCACCCGACGCGATGTCGGGGAGAGCGCGAGCGCCAGCGGCACCGGGACCGCGGTGATGGTGAGCGTATCGATGATCCGACCCGGCGAGCCAGTGGCGCCACTCGCGGTCACCGTGATCGTGTCGACGTAGACGCCGGGCGTGAGCCCCGCGGTGCTCCGGCTCCACGCAACGGTGCCGCTACCGGTACCGCTGCCCGTGGTGAGTGTGGTCCAGCTCTTCCGCTTCGACGCGGTCCAGGCGTTGGTGGCCGCGTTGTCGCCGGTCAAGCTCACGGTGCCGCTACTGCCCGGCGCCGCGGTGCCCTGCTGCGCGGAGGCGCTGCGTGAACCGGGCGAGACGGCCAGCGCCAGCGGCACCGGAA
The DNA here is from genome assembly GCA_038258395.1 of Gemmatimonadales bacterium. Taxonomy (GTDB): domain Bacteria; phylum Gemmatimonadota; class Gemmatimonadetes; order Gemmatimonadales; family GWC2-71-9; genus Palsa-1233. Next base: position 18,163 of record JBBSPX010000041.1, read on the forward strand.
CGGCGGTGATGG
>JBBSPX010000042.1:0-18114 GCA_038258395.1 Gemmatimonadales bacterium
CGCCCCTCCGGGCGGCGCGCATGGCATCCCCCAATGCCGTTGCCGGCAAGTCGGGCAGGTACACGCCACTGATCAGCGGCGTTGACGTCGGCAGCGCCGCGACGCCCTCGGCGGTCGCAGTCTCGATCCATGAGATAGGCTCGCGGTAGAAGCCGTGATAGATCATCGGGAAGACAATATCGAGCGGCCAACGATCCCACTCCTGCCGCACGAGCTTGCGCGCGATCGCCGGTGTCGGGAAGACCGCGGCGGAGATCGCCTTGCCCCGACCGTGCACCGCCCCGGCCAGCACTTGCACCGTCTCGGTGACCATCCGCCAGCGGAACCGGCGCCATTCCACATCCGACGTCGGATCGGCGAGCGACAACGGATCACGACCACTCTCGCGCTCGAAGCGCTCGCGACAGACCTCGCAGTAGCAGAAGTCATACGCCGCCATCTCATGATCCTGGACCAGGCCGTACTGCTCCCAGAGGTTCCGCGGCAGGATCACATCGGGATGCCGGATATAGTCGAGATGGACTGCATCGATGCCGTCGGTCGCCGCGACGGCGTCAACGATACCGGCGAGATATTCGCGCACCGGACGGCGGGTCGGACAGAGCCACTTGTAGTAGCCGACGTACGGCGGGTGCGTGAGTGAGTCGTTCCCCTCCCGACTGACCGAGAACCACTCGGGATGCGCCTCCTGCACGGCGGTATCGCCATTCCGATTGAGCGCCCACGTCCAGCGGTGGAGCACCAACCCCTCCGCATGCGCGGCCTCGACGTGGAGCGCACTATCGCCACCGCCAACCAGGACACCGGTGATTCCGGCCGCGCGTATCCGGGCGTAACGGGCACGCCAGTCGGCGAGTGAGACATCGCCCCCTCCGTGTACCCAGGTCCACGCAGAGAAGCGGTCCGTTGCGGCGACCAGATCAAAGAGTCCCGATCTCGACGCCACCACCCCGGCGCTCATGGTGCCGATGAAATCTCTGCGTTGCATGGCAAGCCTCCGTGAGGATACAGCGTCAACGATATATTCGACATCCAGAGCGCTCGCTGACGCAAGCGCCTAAATGCAAGCGCCTAAGGGTTTTGCCTGCATCCAGAGAGCGGCCTGACGGTCGCGCCTAATTAGAAACTGGTCGTCAGCTGCACGTAGCCCCACCACAGTGTCTCGTCGCCGAGTCCGATGCCGGGTGCCGTCGCCGCATCGGACGGACGGAAGAGTGAGGCACCGGTCGAGAACCCGAGCCCCTTGGCGAGTGTGCGGCCAAGTGCGGCGTCGAGTTCGGTGCCGAGTGCTCGACCGGAGGTAGCGGCTCGCTCTTCCATCAGGGCGAGACGGTGCAGGTCAACACCAAGCTGCCAATTCCCCGGACGCACGGCGCCCCGAAGGGCGACGTCGATCAGGCCTCGGTGCGCCAACTGGGACGCGGGATCGAGGATCAAGTCCATGAATCCGTAGAACTTGTGATTGGTGGCGTAGAGCGTGTTGAACGCGCCGTCCGTCTTGTCGAGTGGATCATCATCGCCCGAGAGCGCGTCCACCTGCAGCGCGAGTCGAGGCTTGAGGTTGCCGGCAAACTGGTGAGCCACACTGCCACTCACCAGCCAGGCGCTGATGTCGCGTTGGATATCGTCACCGCCGACCTCAGTCCCGAACTGGAATGCCGCGGTGGCATCGAAGGTGAGTCCGCTCACAGGCAATGTGGCGTGACCACCGACTGTCCGACGGAACACGTCGTGCAGCCCGGAGCCCGCAACCCTGGTCTCGAGGATGGCGAAGAGATCATGTGGCCCGTCGGTCGCCCAGGCTCCGAAGAGTGATTGGTCTCGCCCACGCCCCTCGTTCGCCCGCGGGTCCACTCCGGCCGCATTGGTCGCGTCGAACTCGCGGAGCGTCGCCCCGAAGCCGTCGACCGTCCAGCCGCCGACCGGCACCCGCAGTTGCACGCCATCGAACGACCGAGTCACGTTGGCCCATCCCACGGTGCCGATCAACCGCTCGTCACCGTAGGCCAGCTCCTGCCGGCCGACACGCAGTCGCGTGCCAGCCTCCCCAGTCCACTCGATGAATCCTTCGTGCAGGTCGAGTCGATCGGCACTCGCATCGGTGAGGGTGTTGCTCTCCTCCCCGAACGCGCGCGAGTCCGAGATCCGCACCACCGCGCGTACTCGCTCGCTTGGCTCGACACTCACGCCGAGTCGGGTGCGCAGCAGGCTCACCATATCGGACGGGGTGCCGGGGGTGCGGCCATCCAGTTCGGTGCGAACCCGGACTTCGCCCGAGATGGTGACCGGTACCGCCGCCGCTTGCGCGCCGAGCGATACCGGGAGAGCGAAGAGGAGGAAAGCGATCCTAGTGCGCATTGCGAGCCGCCGCGACGTCGGCCGGCATCACCACCGACTTGTTGTTGCCCCAGCTGTGGTAGACGTATGTCAGCACATTGGCGATATCCTCGTCGCTCAACTGCAGTGACGGCATCACGCCATCGTACTCCTTGCCGTTGACCTTGATGTCGCCGGTCCGCCCCATCACCACCGTCGCGATGGCACGCGCCTTGTCTGCGTTCAGGTAGTCGCTGCCGGCCAGCGGCGGAAAGGCTCCCTCGAGGCCGACACCACCGGGCTGGTGACACGCCGCGCATACGCGATCGTAGACGCGCTTGCCGAACTCGATCCGCTCTTCCGGATTCTGGGCCGTCACTGCGACGGTCGCACCCTCGGGAATCGTCTGGATCGCACTACCCTCCGGGTGGTATACCCCCTCATACGTCCGGCCCGAGTACACCGTACTATCCGCGTCCCCCGTGACCGTCAGCATGCCGAGTGCGCCCTTGTTGAAGGCGCGGAAGATGGCGTGGTCGACCAACAGGTAGTTCCCGGGCGTCTGCACCGTGAACTCGACGATCGCGGCGCCACCCGCCGGGATCAGCGTCGTCTGGACGTTGTGGCTCACCGTGGTGCCGCCCTCGGGATGCACCGTGTCGAAGATCTCACCGATCACATGGAAGGACGAGATCAAGTTCGGCCCGCCGTTGCCGACGAACAACCGCACCGTCTCGCCCACCTTGGCCTTGAGAGCCTTGTCGCCCATGAGCGAACCGACGGAACCGTTGAAGAGGACGTAGTCGGGGTTCTCGTTGATTGCCTTCTGCATGTCGAATGCCTGCAAGCCGGCCGCACCGTACCCGCCAGACGTGTAGAAGTCACCCTGCATCACGTAGTACTCGTGATCCACCTTTGGCAGCCCTTCCTTCGGCTCGACCAGGATCATGCCGTACATCCCGTTGCCGATGTGCATGCCGACCGGCGCCGTGGCACAGTGGTAGACAAAGAGCCCGGGATTGAGAGCCGTGAACGAGAAGACCGACGTCCGACCGGGATTGGTGAGCGACGACACCGCGCCGCCGCCTGGTCCGGTGACCGCATGGAGATCAATGTTGTGCGGCATCTTGCTGTCCGGCGAATTGTCGAGGTGGAACTCGACCAGGTCGCCTTCGCGCACTCGGATGAACTTGCCCGGTACGTGACCACCAAAGGTCCAGAAGCGGTAGTCGACCCCCTCGGAGATCGGCATCGTGACCTCCTTGGTCTCGAGATGCACGATAACCTTGGTCGGACCGGTTCGGGTGATGGCGGGCGGGACCTCGGGTGCGGAGCTCAGCACCGCGATTTCTTCGCCTTGGGGGGGGCCGTCGGCCGGCGTGCCGCAGGCGGCGGCAAGGAGAATGGCCAGCACAGCCGGGACCCGCAGGGAGGGCCGGTGCACAGGGATCGATGGGGCGAACATTTCTGGACTCCTGGAGTGAAAGGGTCCTCTCCCTGCGGACTACGGTCGAAATATCACTGTGGCGGGGAGGATCTGCAAATCGGGGACGATGAAGGATGAACGATCAACGATTAACGATTGACGACGAAGATCACCGTCCCCCACCGTTCCGGCGCGTGCATGTTGATCTCGCCCTGCGCCGACCAGACCCAGTTGTGCTCGGGGAGAGGCTTCCGCGCGGAGTTGGTGCGCTTCTGGTACACGCCGCCCCGCACGTCGAGGTCCCACTGGACGCGGGAGAAGTTGATGCGCCACGAGGTGCCCGGCTTGGGAGGAATCATCGTGCGGCCGCTGTCGGCGAATGCGCTCCACGGGATGGCCATTTCGATGGTCCAGCCGATATCGCGATCACTCGGATCATTGAGCGTGCCATCCAGCCGGACTGCCGAGCGGAGACCATCGATGTTCCAGGCATCGACCGCCTTGCCGCCATCACGATAGGGCTTCGGCAGGAAGAGGTCCCACACGGTGCCGAGTGCGTTCACCTCGAATTCGAAATAGCGGAGTCCGTCGCCGTCGGGGTCGATGAACCACTCGAAGTCGTTGTCATGAAAAATCACGGCATCGCGCTCGGTAATCGTCGCCCAGAGATCGGGCTCGACCAGCGTAGCCGCGATGTAGAGCGTGGAATCGTCCCACATCATCCTGATCCGCGTGTCATGGGTCGGCGCCGGGCGGCGCGCGCCCTCGATATCGACGAACGACTCGCTCGGCGAAACCGCCGCCCACGCTGGCTCGTCGAGGGAACCATCGATCACGGGAGGCACGACGGCCCGCACGGCGCGGTAGCTCCGCGGTGGATCGGGAGCCTGGGCCGTCAGGACCGGGGCCAAGGTGGTGAGGCAGAGGAATCCGACGATCAATCGAAGCATCGCCAAAGCTAGCACTTCTGAGCGGGGGGGTTACGGTCGTGGCGGCCGAACGGCATATTCTGAGCAAGCCATACCGCCCACCGTGTCACCTCCCGAGCCAGGTACCCTGCCGATGACCGACGACGACCGCAAGCCTCGGGATGAGGAGATCGATGTCTGGGGCCTGACCCACGTCGGCAAGGTCCGGAAGGACAATCAGGATCACTATCTCCTGGCCTCACTCCACAAGCGACTCGAGGTCCTCTCGACCTCGGTCCCCAAGGAGTCCCTGCTCTCGCAAGCCGACGAACGCATCGCCTTCCTCGCGATGGTCGCCGACGGCGTCGGTGGCCGGGCCCACGGTGAGGAGGCCAGCCGGATCGCGCTCGAGCAGGCGACCCGATATCTCACGCAGAGCATCAAGGCCTACAATCAGGGCGACGCGAAGCAGGACGACTTCATCGACCTGCTTCAGGCCGCCGCCCTCAAGAGTCACGAGTCGGTGCTGGCGCGTGCCGCCGAGTCGGGTGAGTCGCGCGGTATGGCCACGACGCTCACGCTCTGGTATGGAGTGTGGCCATGGTACTACCTCCTCCAGGTCGGCGACTCGCGGTACTACCTCTACCGCGACAAGGTGCTCACCCAAGTGAGCCGCGACCAGACAATGGCCCAGGACCTGGTCGACCAGGGCGTGCTCAAGCGGAGCGACCTCGCACGGTCGCCCCTCAGCAACGTGCTCTCCAGTGCGATCGGTTCGCAGCATAACATGCCGGTCGTCACCCGGATCGCCGCGGCGTGGGAGAATGTCCACCTGCTCTGCAGCGATGGCCTGACCAAGCACGTGAGCGATGAGGCGATCACAGCTCGACTCGAGAACATGACCACCGCGCGCGAGTGCTGCGAGCAACTTCTCCAGGATGCACTCGACGGCGGCGGCACCGACAACATCACCATCATCGTGGGACGGGCGCTGAGGCAGGACTGATCCGCCCACCCGCTCCTCACTCCCGGAGCTGACATGCGACCCCACCCATTCCTGGCCCTCACGATCCTCGCCGCGTGCGCGACCTCCGCCGACGCGCCCGATTCCGCCCACGCCTCCCGCGCCGACTCGCTCCTCGCCCAGTACACGACCGTCCGACTCGACGCCGATGTGAGCGGGCTCACCGAGCATGAGCGGCAGATGATTCCGCTGCTGATCGATGCCGCGAAGGAAATGGACGCGATCTTCTGGCTCGAGGCATCGGGGCCGCGCGACTCCGTCCTCGCCAGCGTCAACGATTCCGCGCTCCGCCGCCTCGTCGAGATCAACTACGGCCCGTGGGACCGGCTCGGCGGCAACACCCCATTCGTCGGAGGCGTCGGTGCGCTGCCACCGGGCGAGAACTTCTATCCGCACGACATGACCAAGGACGCCTTCGAAGCCGCAGCCGCCGCGGCTGCCGACGGTGGTGCCGCACTTCGCGGTCTCTACACGTTGGTCCGTCGTGACAGCGCCGGGGCATTGATCGCCGTGCCGTATCATGTCGCGTTCAAGGATCATGTCGAGCGCGCGGCCGCGAAGTTGCGCGAAGCCGCCGCACTCGCCGACGACGCCGGTCTCAAGCACTATCTCGAACTCCGTGCCAAGGCCCTGCTCGATGACAACTACCAGCCGAGCGATTTGGCGTGGCTCGACATGAAGAACAACACCGTAGACATCGTGGTGGGGCCGATCGAGACCTACGACGACGGACTCTTCGGCTACAAGGCCGCGCACGAGGCGTATGTCCTGATCAAGGACCGCGAGTGGAGCGATCGCTTGAGTCGGTATGCCGCGCTGCTGCCCAGCCTGCAGGAAACGTTGCCCGTCGAGGCGGCGCTCCGCCGTGAGACGCCGGGGACCGATAGCGATCTCAATGCGTACGATGTCGTCTACTACGCCGGCCAGTCGAATGCTGGCAGCAAGACCATCGCGATCAACCTGCCCAACGACGAGCAAGTCCAGCTTGCCAAGGGCACGCGTCGACTCCAGCTCAAGAACGCCGTGCGTGCCAAGTACAACCTGATCCTCGTCCCGATCGCTGATGTACTCATCGCCGAGGACCAGCGCCAGTATCTCTCGTTCGACGCATTCTTCGAGAACACGATGTTCCACGAGGTCGCCCACGGGTTGGGTATCAAGAACACGCTCAACAACCGCGGCACCGTGCGCGAGTCGCTCAAGGAACTCGCTGGCTCGCTCGAGGAGGGCAAAGCCGACGTGCTGGGTCTCTACATGGTGACCCAGCTCGCCGAACGGGGAGAACTGGGTGAACACGACCTGCGCCAGAATCAGGTCACCTTCATTGCGTCGATCTTCCGATCGATTCGGTTCGGTGCCTCGAGTGCGCACGGCCGCGCCAATGTCGCCCGCTTCAACTTCTTCGAGGCACTGGGCGCCTTTGCCCGCGACTCGGCGACCGGCACCTACCGCGTTGACTTCGAGCGGATGAAGGTCGCCACCGATAGCCTCGCCGCAACAATCCTCCGGTTCCAGGGCAACGGCGATTACGATGGCGTGACCACCTGGATGGCCGACGTCGGCGTGATCAAGCCGACGTTGCAGGCCGACCTCGATCGGCTGGCCGCGAAGCAGATCCCGGTCGACGTCGTCTTCGAAATGGGCACGGGTGTGCTCGGATTGGGCCCCAAGTAGCATGCGCGTGCTCTTCCTGCTGGTCCTGATATCCGCACCACTCGCGGCGCAAGTCGATCCGGTCTGCCAAGAGACGGCGGACAAGTTTCCGGCCGCGAAGGACTCGAGCAGCTATCCAGCATTCGTCGGAACCATCGCCGCCTGCGGTCCCACGTTCGCGTACGTGCTCGTCAACGAGTGGGCCATGCCGCCAATGGACACGGTGTCACTGCGAGCACTGACGATCGCCACGTCGCGGGCCCGGGGCCCAGAAGTATTCGAGGCGATCAAGCGGGTGCTCTGGGACCATGACGCCGCACTCGCCGTCCGAATCGCCGCGATGGAGGCGACACCGGGCTGGGTGAATCCGTGCATGGAGATTCGCCTGCGTGGGATCGCAGGGGATAAGAATGCCCGCATCACGGCCACCGCAAGCGTTCGACCGGAATGTGACCAGGGCTATGGCCCCACCGGCCCGAAGTCGAAGCAGGCCAAGGCGCTGATCGGGACCTTGGAGCGCCTTCGGCCCTTCAGCGGTGACAATCTGGCGATCAGCACGGCGGCCTCCGCCACGGCCACCACCCTCAAGATGCAGGGCCGGCTCCGGCCCTAGCCACGACCGACACTGGCTTGGGCGCCCTGCCACGAGACGGAATTACCTTCCCTCCCGCGCAGGATTCACCCGACACACGGACCGGTCCATCGATGCAGGCCCCCAGCACCCCACGCGAATGGAACGAGCTGCTCGCCCCGTATCGGCATCCGATCATGGCGAGCTCGATCTGGCAGCTCGCCAGCACCGCGACGCTCTTCGTCGTGTTCTGGGGGCTCTGCTACCTGTCACTGCAGGTGAGCTGGTGGCTGGCACTCGCGGCGGCGGTACCGGCCGCGATGATGGTGGTCCGCCTCTTCATGCTGCAGCACGACTGCGGTCACGGCTCCTTCTTCCGCTCCAACCGCGTGAATGCGATCGTCGGCAGCGTGCTCGGCGTCATCACGCTGGTGCCCTACACCTACTGGCGGAAGACCCACGCGATCCATCACGCGACGTCGGGCGATCTCGAGGGTCGTGACCTGGGCGACATCGACACGCTCACCGTGCGAGAATACCTTTCGCGCCCCAAGGCGCAGCGCCTGCTCTACCGCCTCTATCGTCACCCGATCACATTGCTGATTGTCGGACCGGCGTGGCAGTTCATCCTCAAGCATCGGCTGCCGCTCGACATCCCGCGCGGCTGGAAGCGCGAGTGGGCCAGCGTGCACTGGACCAATGTCGGGCTGGTGACACTCGTGGCGCTGATGTGCTGGCTGGTCGGCTGGCGCGCGTTCCTGAGCATTCAACTGCCGATCTCACTCCTCGCCGGGGCGATGGGCGTGTACCTCTTCTATGTACAGCATCAGTACGAGGACACGTACTGGCGCTACCGTGAGACGTGGAACTATTACGCCGCTGGACTTGAGGGAGCGTCACACCTGCGGATGCCGAAGGTGTTGCAGTGGTGTACTGCCAACATCGGCCTCCATCACATTCACCATGTGTCGAGCCGGATCCCGAACTACCGCTTGCAGCAGTGCTTCGACGACAACCCGGTGCTGCAGAAGGTCACCACGTTGTCGCTACCGGCGAGTGTGCGCACCCTCTGGCTCACGCTCTGGGACGAGGATGAGAAGCGACTGGTCGGGTTCCGCGAGCTGCGCGCGATCCGCGAACGGATCGCCGCGGAGCTGCAGGCCGGTGCGGCGGTGCTGGCCACCAAGCCCGCGGCGGTACCCAAAGCCTGGCGGTAGGGGGAGCCGCTCTCCCTTCAATCATTGCCCTCAGCCCCTACCGGCATAGCTTCCTAGGATGCCCAACGATTCCATCCCTGTCCCTGCGTTGCTAGGGGACCGATACCAGGTCGAGCGCGAGCTCGGTCGCGGCGGCATGGCGGTCGTGTACCTGGCCCACGATCTCAAGCACGATCGCCGGGTAGCGGTCAAGGTCATTCGGCCTGATCTGGCCGTCACGGTTGGGCGCGACCGTTTTCTCCGCGAGATCGCGATCGTCGCCAAACTGCACCATCCCAACATCATGCCGCTCTACGATTCGGGCGAAGACGACGGGCTACTCTACTTCGTGATGCCCTACGAGGCAGGCGATTCGCTCGGCGACCGCCTGCGCCGCATCGGGCCACTCAGCATCGAGGATACGGTTGGAATGCTGCGGGATGTGGCCCGAGCGCTGGCGTATGCCCATGGCCAGGGCGTGGTCCATCGCGACATCAAGCCCGACAATGTCCTGACAACCGGGGAGTCCGCGGTGGTCACGGACTTCGGGATCGCCAAGGCCCTCACCGCGGCGGTCGTCCGGACTGACTCCGACACGCTCACCCAGACGGGGTCCGCGATCGGCACCGCCGCCTACATGTCCCCCGAGCAACGACTCGCCGACCCTGCCACCGACCATCGCGCCGATATCTATGCCTTCGGTTGTCTGGGATTCGAATTGCTGACCGGCGAGACGCCATTCGCCGGCGCCTCCGGTTACCAGATTCTGGCGGCGCAGATGCAGTACACCGCCCGGCCCATCGCCGAGCGTCGGCCGGAGACTCCTCCCGCGCTGAGCGCCCTGCTGGCACGCTGCCTCGAAAAGGACGCCGATGACCGGCCGCAGCACGCCACGGAACTGCTCGACGCGCTGCGGGATTCGACGCTCACCTCCGGCGAAAGCGTCGTCAAGCCTGTTCGCTCACGTGGACCGTTCGCCGTGATCGGCGCCGTGCTCATCGTCGCCGCGCTCGCGATCTGGTTCCTCGTGTCCCAGCGACAGGCGAGCGGCCCGGTGACGCTGGCAGTGCTTCCGATCCGGAGCACCGGAGGGGATTCCAGTCAAGTGCTGCTCGCCGAGGGGTTCGGCGACGACATCGCGACCGCGCTGGTCACCGTCCCCTGGGTGCGGGTGATGAGTCGGCGAGGCGCCGAAAACTATGGTGCTACCGATGACGTCGATCCGCGAGTGGCCGGCAAGGCGCTGGGCGCGCAGTACCTCATCCTCGGAACCTTGCGGGAGCTTGAGGGCCGCCGCACCTTTACCGCCCAACTGGTCAGGAGTGCCGACGCTTCGGTCATCTGGGCCGACCAGTTCGAGGCCCACACCGAGCTCGCCACCCTGCGCGATCGGATCGTGTCTCTCGTCGGCGATCAACTACGTCCACTTGCCGGTCGGCAGTTCAGCGCGCGCGCGGAGGCGCCTGAGGGCTCCCGCCGCAGGAACAACGACGCCTACGTGCTGTACCTGATCGGCAAGCGCAGCCTAAGTCAGCGCGGCTCCAGCATCGACAACAGCATCCAACAGTTCCGTCGGGCGATCGCCTTGGACTCGCTGTATGCCGAAGCCTACTCGGGGCTCAGCCTCGCCCTCGCACTCGCCCCCTATTTTCAGGGCGTGACCGTGGCGTCAGTCGCGGACGAAGCAACCCAATCGGCGCGCCGCGCCTTGCAACTCGACCCATCCCTGGCGGAGCCGCACATCGCACTCGGCCTGGTGCTGGAACACAATCTGGAATGGGACCCTGCCGAGACCGAGTTCAAGGCGGCGGTCGCGGCCGACCCGCACGATGTGGAGGCGCGGGTCCAGTATGGGCGATTGCTCCTGGCGCGCAGCCGACTCGCGGCGGCCAAGGGTCAGTTCACCAAGGCACTGCAGGACGATCCTGCCTCGGCGCTTGTCCTCAGTTGGGTGTCGTACACCTGGCTGCTGGGGGGCCAGCTGGATAGCGCGCAGGTCGCAATTGATCGCGCCGTGCAGAGCAACGCCTACAATGTCAGCACGGTCCTCTGGCGTGGCATGCTGCTGCTCGCACAGCACCGTCCCGAGGACGCCCGGCGGGTGATAGCCACCGCGCCGCCGTACATCGGGACGAGCCTGTATGTGCTGGCGAAGACCGGTGACACCGTCATCGTGCGCGAGCGCCTCGCACAGATGGAAAAGGAACGCATCACCCCATGGATCGAGTCGGCTCGGTTCTTCGGACTCCTGGGAGCGGGCGACACCGCTGGAGCGCTCGATGCGATGGAACGCGCTGCGTCCAATCACGAGGCATGGCCGCTGTTCGGCGCGCCGGTTGATCGGATGTTTGATGGGGTGCGCGGCAACCCCCGGTTCAGTGCGGCGATGCGGAGCATGGGGCTTTAGGGACCACCCGAAGCGAACCGGTTGTGATCGCAGAGGTAGCGCAGTGCCGAGCCCGCACCCCCGCGATCACCGCGCACTGGCGTTCGGATCGACCGGCTGAAAGGCCGATACACCCGACTGCCATAACGCGAACGACATCAGGCTTGCTGTCCATTCTGGCGACAGGGACAGCAAGGGCTGATGGCCGCCCGGAGTTCGTATCCAGAGAACGGGACGCGATCCGCTGTTCGCCTGCTGGAGTCGGGCAACGAATTTCGCCACCAACATCTCGGTGCCGAAGTTGTAGTCCTCGCTGGCACTGTGCACAATGATGGCCGGGAGTGCGACCCGCTCCGGCACGACATGGTAGGGCGACGACGCCATCAGCGAGCGGATGCCGGCCGGCGTGTCCAGATCGCCGAGCTCGTCGAGGTTGCGGGCGGACGTGGGATCGAAGGCTGCCCCCCGGATTTCGTCCGGTTGCCCGACCTCGTAGAGTGCGGCGGCGAGGAGGTCGGGTCGCTGCATGGCCACGAGCCCGGGAATGACGGCGCCCGACGAAATGCCGATCAACACCACGCGTCCCGCCGAAGTGTAGCGCTTGTCGATCACAGTCTCGATCGCCGCGATCATGTCATCGATGGTGCGTTGTTTGTGCTCACGCGTCGCCGACCGGTGCCACGCATCGCCATTCTCGCCGCCACCGCGCACATGCGCGTACGCATACACGCCTCCCTGTGCGATCCACATCTCGACCTCCGGGCGGTAGCCAGCGTCCTCGACCGCACCATACGCCCCATACGCCTCGATCAGCAGTGGTGCGGTGCCATCGAGGCGTCCGTTCCGGAGTGCCCGATCGGAGTAGACCACGGAGACCGGCACCATCGTGCCGTCCTGTGACCGCGCTTCGACCCGCGTGGCGGTGACCTTGGCGTTGGACGGTGTCGCGCTGCTATCGTCTATGCCGAGTGGTCGGACACCGAGTGAGTCTGGGGGGACGAACAGCCAGCGCGGAGGCATCACCCAGGAACTGACCGAAATCGTCGCACCGTCGGCCATCGGCGCGGTTCGGGCGATGGTGGTGCCTCCGCCGCCACCGTTCACCGGTATGCTCCGGATCGTGGTGTCGCCGTGGCCGCGGCGCTGGAGCACCACGCCCTCTCGTTGGGTCCGCTCCGTGAAGTAGAGCGCGTCGTGCTGTCGTGCGAAGGTGATGATCACCCCATCGCGCTCGGGGACCACAGGCAACCACCCCGAGTCAGCGGCGGACGCGCTGAGTGTCCACCGCACGATTGCTGCGCGATCGGCATCGTGTCGAGTGAGGGCATACACCGTGTCGCCGACCAGCTGCACGCTACCGATCCGGTCGTCGCTCGTCGCGATCTGGCGCCATTCACGTGCACCCGAGGCATCGGGCCGCACACGCGCGGCAAAGTACTCGTCCCCCGACGTGCGCACACGGTAGACCGACGCCACGAGCCACGCCGACCCGGGCGCCGTGAATACCTTCGTCGGCAAGTCCGCCGGATCGAATGGCACCGAGGGCGACACCCCGAACCCGAAGATCGGCACATCGGCCGACTGCGGCGTCCCGATTCGGTGGACAAACTGCCGACCGCGAGACAACGCGTCAGATGCGGAGGTCGGGTTGGGCCAGAGACGCGGATAGATGAAACCCGAGTTGTCGGGAAGCCAAGTCACTTCGTAGCGACTGCTGCTCGTCGTCGTGAGCAGGTCGGGAATGCGGTCCTTGAGGAGGCCTCCCGTCACCGCATCGAGCACACTCACGCCGGCATGGGCGTCGCCACGCTCAGTGGTACCGATGGCAAGGAGGCGCCCATCCCAGGACGGGACCATCGTGCGGAGCCGTGCCCCATCACGCGCCGCCTCGAGCGCGGTCGCACTCAGCAACTCGCGTTCCTCCGTGGTGTTGGCATCCAACGCGAAGAGTGAGGGTGCATCGCCGAGGTATCGATCGAAGAAGAGACGGTTGTTGCCGGGTACGACGCTGCCGAGTGTGGACAATCCCTGCCAGATGGCATTCATGGCGGCCGCCAGTGAGTCGCGGCCGGTGAGGCGTCCGAGGATCGAATCGGCATACTGCCCTTGAGCCATCATCCACTCGCGCACGTCCGGAGACAGGGTGTCCTCCATCCACCGCAACGGATCGCGCACCACGACGCCGTGCAGGGTGTCCGCGAACGGGCGGAAGGCCACCGCATCGGGTGCTGGGACCCCGCTTCCCCTCACCGATGGCGCGCCGGGCGGCGGCGGAGAGTTCGTGCAGGCGCCGGCAACCAGCAGCCATGCGACAGCGACCGTGATCGACGAGAAACGAGGCAGGATGGATGTCACCGCGATTTGGACGTCGATGGGACGGTCGGCAGGACGTCGGTGTCGAAGGCCCCAGTCAGCACGTGGCCGTCTCGCTTGACCTGCACCCAGATGCGGTACGTACCGGGCGACGGGAAGGCGAACGGGAAGCTCACCGTGTTCTGTGCTGTGCCACCGGAGGGATGGGTCATGGCACTCATGTCGCTCTCCGTGATGCGCCGACCCAGCATCCCGCTGACGGTATCCGCGGGCGTCCGCATCTCGACAACACTCTGGGTGCCCATCGAGATGCTGCCGGTGGGGTGCAGGTGGACGAACACCGAGTCGTCCGATCGCACGATCATCGCATGACTCATCATCCCCATGTACGGTTCGAGCGATGCGGCACTGCCGTCAGGCCCCTGCACGGTGAATTGTAGGTCGGCCTCGTGCTCGACCAGGAGCGGCTCGGTCGAATGCACCCACGTCATCGTCGACCCGTCGCTGAGCGCGATGGTGCGCTCCCCGGCTCGGCTGCCCACACTTCCCGCCAGCCACCAGGCGTCGTCAGGGTCGGGAGTGGCGGCCCTCACGCCGGTGGCAGGCGCGACCGCAGGCGCCGAAATGTCAACATCGCTCACCAGCGTATGGGTCATGCCGTTTTCGCGGACGATATCGCCGTACACACGGTAGTGACCTGCCGGCAGCGGTGGCAGCGTGACCACGAACGCCGACGAATCCTGGGGCACCGGATGGAGGTGGGCAAACGCCCGCTTGTCATCGCGCACGACGAACATGTGCATCAGCTTGCCGTGGTCGGGAATCAGGGGACTGAGTGACGAGAAGCCGTTGCGGCGGAGCCATCCCTGGTCGTTCCGCATGAGCCACGCGGAATCAGTGATCGCGAGACTGAGGACCCGGTCGTCGCCGACCTGGCTGACGGTGGCCTCCGACGCGAAGGTCCAGTTGAGGAACCGCGAGAAGCCGGCATCCTCGGATTGCCACCAGCCCCAACCACCATAGAGCAGCAAGGCGACGATAATTCCGGCGCCCACCACCGCGGCGCGGGCCCGGTTCCGTCGCGTGGGGTCAGGCGTCTCGCCGGGCGCGAGCACGCTCTCGCGCACGCCGGCGCCGACGAGCGTCAGCAGTCCCACCGTGAGGAAGAGTCCGACACCGGCCAGCACCAGTCCCAGGGTCCGGTCCATTTCCAGGCGTCGCGTGGCGATCGCCGTGACCGGCACCGCAACAGTTCCCGTTCCGGCCGTGCCCTCGACCGCGACGTTGATGCTGTAGGCACCGACGGCCATCAACCAGAGTTGTACACTGTAGAGTTCGGCATCCCCGGGGACCGGCGTCGCCACATCGGGAGGCGGTGCGGCATCCTTCGCGGCGCCGGCCTGGATCGGGACGGCGGTCACCCGCGTGACCCCCGCTCCCATCACCCGGATCGTGACATCGGAGAGGCCGGGTACCACGCCGGGTGAGCGGACCACGATTCGAACGTGATACGGCCCTGCATCTCCCTCGAACCAGGTATCGGGGCTGCCGACGTGCGCGGAGGTCAGCAGGGCAATGACGACGATCCCGAGGCTCGCGGCGATCCGACGTGCGCGCCGCGTCAACGAAGGTGCGATAGTCACCGTTGCACCCGCTTCATCCAGTTGCCCCACGCGAGTCCGACCCGGGCCGACAGCATGGCAATGATGATCGCGATGCAAATGCCCTGTGCCAGCAGCAAGGGGCTGAACTGGCCGGTCGCATCGGTATTGAGGGTCCAGTACTCATAGCGCCACGGCCCAAGTTGGTTCATGTAGGCCCAGCGGTCTGCCGCAAAGATGTTGTTGCGTGCGGCCGGGGACATCAGAAAGCCTGCCCAGAACCAGTGCACCGCCAGCATGACCAGCACGAACGACGCGCCAGCGGCCGCGGCAAGCCGCCACGGCCGATCGCGATCCATCCGGTGCAGCATCAGGTCGAGCAAAAGCGCGGGAATGACCAGCAGCAGCGGGAAATTCATCGGCACCATGTGGGTCACCGGGTTGTAGATCGGCGCCAGTTTCGGCACGGCAGGAACGAGCTGGAGGATCCAGATCATCACGACCGTGATCCCCATGTACACCGCTGCCGTCGTGGTGGCGGGCCAGCGCAGTCGTGATGCGCGGGCCACGGCGAGGAGCACGAGTGGGAAGATGAACCCAGTGACCTGATAGAACTGCGAGCCGCGCATCAGATTCGGTCTCGCGATGTACTCGGTCACGAAGATCGCCAGCATCGTCACAAAGATGCCGGCGGCCGCGACATACATCAGTCGGAATCGTCGCACGTCGGCGGCCGCGCGATTCTGGGCGCCGAGCGCCATGATCATGCCGCCCAATTGAATGGCCATCATGCCGGCGATCAGGATGATGTGCGGGGGGGAGATGATCTTGACGTCGAGCCCGTACGCGTTGTGCCACCAATTGTCGAACGGCACGGAGGAGATCATCGCCAGCGCGCCCCAGATGCATATCCAGGTGCCCAATGGTGCGCGGAACCCCCAGAAGCGCACCGAGCGCGCCCGTTCACTCTCGCTGCCGGCGAACGTCGTCTTGAGGGCGAGGGCACCGCACGCCAGCCCTGCGACCGAGGCACCGATCTGCTCAAGCACATGTGGCGCGGTCCAGAGCGTGTCGCGACCGACCGTCATGTGCCAGGAGATATCCCAGATCAGGCCGACCACGATGCAGCTCGAGGCGAAGAGCACGGCGTAGAGGACCCAATCCGAGAGGGAGACGGTCGTCGGCGCGTGGGATGAGGTCATCGACCCGCCAGTGGTGGGAGGTGGCGTGGCGAGGAAGCTCGCCAGTCAGTCGAGAGTACTGGCTGGGGGCGAGACAGTCAATGCGCGGCGGACTAGCCGCCGAGACGCGATCTCACGCGCCGAACACCCAGCGGCCGAGCAACATCACGGCGAGCGGCACCACCACGACAAACAACAGGTTGAGCCAGACTCCGGCCCGCGCCATCTGGCCAATCGTCACCCGGCCGGTCCCGAACACGATCGCATTCGGCGGAGTGGCTACCGGCAGCATGAAGGCGGTCGTGGCCGCGAGTGTGGTGCACAGCGTGAGCAGCAACGGATCGATCCCAGTGGCCAGCGCGAGGGAGGCCGCCACCGGCAGGAAGGTCGCGGCCACTGCAGTGTTGCTGGCGATCTCGGAGAGCACGATCACTACGAGTACCACGACCGCAAGCACAGCCACCTCAGGCCAGCCGGCGACCAGCCCGAGTCCCGTCCCGATCCATTCGGCAACGCCCTGCGCCTGCATCGCCGCCGCAAGCGACAGCCCACCGCCGAACAGGATCAGCACCGACCATGGCAGTCGCTCCGCCTGCTCCCAGGTAAGGACACATCGCAGTGGCCGACGCCCGATCGGTACCACGAACAAGAGCAACCCACCAATCATCGCGATCCCGGTGTCACTGATGCCCGGCACCACCGATTCCAGCATCGGGCGCGTCATCCAGGCCAACGCTGTGATCGTGGCGATGATACCAACGGTCCACTCCGCCCGTGACATGCGTCCCATCGCCTCGCGCTCCTGCGCCAGCAGTGCGGCGCCACCGGCGATGGGTGTCCGTGCCAAGCGGTGCAACACTCGGGTGAGCAGCCACCAGGCAAACGGCAACGTCAGGATCACCACCGGCAGCGCAAAGAGCATCCACGCGCCGAATCCGATGCGGATGTGATAGGTCTCGAGCATGAACGCCGCGAACAGGGCGTTGGGCGGTGAACCGATCAGCGTGCCCAATCCCCCGATGCTCGCCGAGATCGACACGCCGAGGAGCATGGCCGACGCGAAGGCTTTCTGGTCGGTCCGTGCGTCGGGTCCCACCGCGCTATCGGTCAAGGCGATGACCGAGAGTGCCATCGGCAGCAACATCACCACGGTGGCCGTGTTGCTGACCCACATGCTGATGAACGCGGTGGCCACCATGAATCCGAGCACCAGGCGCGCGGGTTGGGTCCCGACCACAGAGAGGATGGTGATCGCGAGCCGGCGATGGAGGCCCGACTGCTCGAAACCGATCGCCAGGAGAAAGCCGCCCAGGAACAGGAAGATCACCGGGTTGGCGTACGGTGCCGTGACGTTGGAGATGTCGGCGATCCCGAGTAGCGGGAAGAGCGCCAACGGCAGCAGCGCCGTGGCCGGGATCGGAATCGCCTCGGTGATCCACCAGATCGCCATCAGGATGGCCACCGCCGTGACACGCCAGCCGGGTGTGGTCAGCCCTTCGGGCGGCGACATCAGCAACATCACCGCGAAAGCGATCGGCC
>JBBSPX010000043.1:0-17808 GCA_038258395.1 Gemmatimonadales bacterium
GCTATCTGGGTGCACCGGCTTCGGGTGGTCGGGGGTGACAAGCTGGGTTCGGAGCGTATCCGCAACGGCACCGCCCATCGCCCGGACGCCGCGCACCTCGACCAAGTAGCGCTTGCCTAGCTCGAGGGCACCGTTCACCCTGATCAGCATTTTGAGGCTGAGCGGTGGCCGGTCCTGTAGTGGCTCATCGCGGGTCGTGGTGTCTGGAGCGACGGGTGTGATGACTGGGGGAGGCGGTGGTGCCGGTGCAGGCACACGCGCCAGCGAGTCGGCAATGATCGAGTCGAGTGTGGCAACCGTGATCCCGAGTGAATCCGCACGCACGCGCCTGAGCGAGTCCTGGCGCGCCGCTGCGAGGCGGAGATCCGCTTGCACGCGTCGCAGCGAGTCGATCGGCTGGTAGATCGAATCGTGAATTGCCGCGGGAAGCGCGGTCAGCACCGGCACGCGAGTGGAGTCGGGGACAAGGAAGATCGAGACGTCGTCGGGGCCGAGCCGAAGTTCGGGGTCGATCGGCTGGGTGAAGGTGATCCCGATGGTGAAGGAATCGACGCGCGTGGCACCACTCTGGCCGACGCGCGGCGGCAGGGTGTCCCGACCGAAGGCCCAGATCTCGCCGACGGAATCGGTCGAGGCCGCGATCCGAACTGTGTCCCAGGCTTCACGCGAGCGATTAAGGCGCCGGTCGGGCTGGCCCTCCTCGATCGAGGCGCTGACGAGGACGTCCCCCTCCGGGAGCGGGCCGAAACTGAATCGGCCGGTG
Source organism: Gemmatimonadales bacterium (assembly GCA_038258395.1). Lineage (GTDB taxonomy): Bacteria > Gemmatimonadota > Gemmatimonadetes > Gemmatimonadales > GWC2-71-9 > Palsa-1233. Next base: position 764 of record JBBSPX010000043.1, read on the forward strand.
GAGTCGGCCAGGGTGCGGTAGACGGTGGAGTCATCGGTGTACGTCGCGATGATCAACGCGCGTGGAATGAAGCGCCGACCCACCCAATCGACGGCATGTCCAGTCAGATACCGAGTGGGTCGGGGAGCGCCGGTGGTGAAGGTGAGCACCACCGCCTCGTCGACCGTGTTGCGGCTCAAGTCACTCAGTCCCGGTGCGAACTCGATCCGGTAGACCGTGTTCGGTCGCCAACCCAGGCGCGGTTGGACTTCGATCCGACTCCGGCGCCACCGGACGCGTGGCACGCCGCTATCGGGGGACACGATGACGAGTTGCTCGAGTGCCCCGCGACCGGTGCCGAAGTTCGGGGTGCCGCCCTCCGAGACGACCTCGTCGAAATTGAATGACACCCAATCATCGAATTCCGGGACCACCGCGAGCGATTCGGGAGTCGTCGCCAGCAGCCTCGGCGGCCTGAAGTCGGGCGGTCCACCGGGTGGTGGACCCATGCGTGCGCAGCCGGCAACAGCGGCGGCCACCAGCAACCATCGAGCCGCCCTGACGTGTGTCATCCTGGACATCCAAGGGCCTGACGCTTCTGACGGAGCGATGCGACTTGATGGCGCCAGGTCTCCAACTTCTCGCGTTCGCCATCGACCACGGCCGCCGGTGCCCGCGACGTGAATTGTGCATTCGAGAGCTTGGCCTCGAGCCCGCGTACCAGCCCCTCGAGCTTCATGGCTTCGTCACCGAGACGCGCGCACTCGCGGTCCAGGTCGACCAAGTCGCCGAGTGGTACGATCACGCTGGTGCCATCCTCGAGCACGATGGTGCCGCCGGCCTCGTCAGGAATCGTGTCCTGCATCGTGATCTGCTCGAGCTTGGCGAGTCGTCGGATGGTCTCGCCCATCTTGGTGATCGCTTGCTGTGCCGCCGGACTCGCCTCAACGATGGTCGCCGATACTTCGCGGCCGGGCGCGACACCGTACTCGGCCCGGAGTCCGCGAATGGCGCCGACGATCGCCTGGACCGCCGCCACGTCGCGCGACGCGGTGCCATCGGCCACATCAACCGGCGTCGGCCATGGTGAGGCGATCAGCGCTGACCTCGGGTCGGCATGCGGCAAGCGAAGCCAGAGCGTCTCGGTGATGAACGGCATGACCGGGTGGAGCAATCGGAGTGCGGCATCGAACACATGGGCGGCAACGGCACGTGCGACGCGTCCATCGGGTGTGGTGCCATAGAGGCGTGGCTTCGCCGCCTCCAGGTACCAGTCGGCGAAGTCACTCCAGAGGAAGTGGTATGCCGCCGACGCGGCGTCGTTCAGGCGATACCGTTCGTACTCCGTCGTGGCGTGCCGAATCGCGAAGTCAACGCGGCCCAGGATCCAGCGGTCGAACGCGGTGAACGCTTCGGGATCGACATCGGCGAGCCGGGGCACATCGGCATCCAGATGACTGAGCAGGAATCGTCCGATGTTCCAGAGCTTGTTCGCGAAGTTGCGGCCGGGTGCAAACGAGCTGTCGATGTCGGCCGGATCGAGGATCACATCGGTCCCGACCGCCATGCCGCTCACCAGGGTGTAGCGCAGCGCATCGGCGCCGTAGCGTTCGATCACCTCGAGCGGATCGATCCCGTTGCCGAGCGACTTCGACATCTTCCGATGTTGTGTGTCGCGCACCGTGCCGTGCAGGTAGATCGTCTCGAACGGCACCTTCCCCTGGAAGTGCAGACCGGCCATCACCATGCGTGCGACCCAGAAAAAGAGGATCTCCGGGGCGGTGACGAGGGCGCTGCCCGGGTAGAACGCCTTCAGGTCGGGTGTCTGCTCGGGCCAGCCAAGCGACGAGAACGGCACCAGCCACGACGAGAACCAGGTGTCGAGGACATCCTCGTCCTGTCGCAACGCACCGCCGCATCCCGGGCAGGCGTCCGGGTCCTCGCGCGCGACAATCGTCTGCCCACAGCCGTCGGCATCACAATACCAGACCGGGATCCGGTGTCCCCACCAGAGCTGGCGTGAGATGCACCAGTCGCGGATGTTGCCCAGCCAGTTCGCATAGATCTCACCCTGGCGCTCGGGAATGAACCGCAGCGCGCCCTGCCGATAGGCCGCCAATGCGGGGTCTGCCAATGGCTGCATCCGGACGAACCACTGGTCGGAGAGTCGCGGCTCAATGATGGTCCCACACCGGTAGCAATGTCCCACCGCGTGACGATGGGGTTCCACCCGGTCGAGCAGGCCCAGCGCCTCGAATTCCGCGACGACCTGCTTCCGCGCAACGAATCGGTCGAGTCCGCGGAATCGCTCGGGGACCGTCTCGTTGAGATGCGCATCGTCGGTCATGATGTCGAGCTGGGCGAGTCCGTGCCGACGACCGATCTCGAAGTCGGTCGGGTCATGCGCGGGCGTCACCTTCACGGCACCCGATCCGAAGTCCTGCTCCACCGCGGTGTCGGCAATGATCGGAATCCGCCGATCGGTCAGCGGCAATGCGAGCTCGGCGCCAATCATCGCCCGGTAGCGAGGATCATCGGGATGGACAGCCACCGCCACATCGCCCAGCATCGTTTCGGGGCGGGTGGTCGCGACCACGATCGAGCCGCTGCCGTCGGCGAGCGGATAGCGGAGGTGCCAGATGTGCCCCGCCGTCTCTTCCTTCTCCGCTTCCTCGTTCGAGAGCGCTGTCAGGCAACGCGGACACCAGTTGATGATGTACTTGCCGCGGTAGATCAGTCCCTGCTCGTGCATGGTGACGAACACCTCGCGAACGGCGCGCGAGAGCCCCGGGTCGAGCGTGAAGTAGGTGCGATCCCAGTCGCAGGCCGAGCCTAGGGCCTCGAGTTGCCTGAGGATCTGGCCGCCGGTCTCACCAACGAAGGTCCACACTTCCTCGACAAACGCTTCGCGGCCCAGGTCGAACCGACTCTTGCCGGCCTGGGCGAGGCGCTTCTCGACCACGTTCTGCGTCGCGATCCCTGCGTGATCGGTCCCCGGCACCCAGAGGGCCTTCCGGCCACGCATCCGATGGAACCGGATCAGCACATCCTGGATGGTGTTGTTGAGCCCGTGACCGGCATGCAGCACGGCCGTGACGTTGGGGGGGGGCATCTGGATGACGTACGGCTCCCCCGGCGCGTCGGCGTCGACGTGGAAGCGTCCCTCACCGCGCCATTTCTGATAGAGCGCTGCTTCGATGGCGGAGGGATCGTACTGGGGTGCGAGTTCCTCGGTCATGCGCTCAGGATGTCGAGCGCAGGCGCCAGCGCATCGTCCTCGCCATGCACGAGGATGCGATTTACCACCGAATCGGCACCCACGCGCGCACCCACCACTCGCGCGGCACGAGTCCGGAGGGTCCGTGACCCGACCCAGCCATGGAGCTCCACGACCTGCCGAGAGACGGGGATCACCTCGAGCATGAGGAGCGCCAGGTCGGCATCCTGGGCCAGCGCGCTGAGGGCATCGTGAACCAGTTCGGCCATGCTGCGAGTCGCCTCGGGCACGGTCCCGCTCCGGCCACTGCCGATCCCGCGCTCCGCGCGGGGGCCGAGCACCTCACCCAGCACGAAGCCGACGGCCGCGCCCAAGGCGAGGCCGGCCACGGCAGGGCCGAGCAGCGAACGACCACTCAGCGTGGTGCGTCGTACGATCACGTGCGGCATGGTGGTAAACTATATGCCTCTCGGCGCGGGGCCTATGGGGCCGCTCGCCGCCTTCGACCTACTCCATCCGGGATCTGAGACCTGATGTCCGCGACCGCCGAACCCATGATCCGTGTCACCCTGCCCGACGGTTCCGTGCGTGAGCTGGCGGTCGGGACCACGGGTCTCGAGCTCGCCACGGCGATCGGCCCCGGGCTGGCCCGCTCGGCGGTGGCCATCCGGATCGGCGACGAGATCCGGGACCTCGGCAGACCACTCGCCGATGGCGACAGCATCGCCATCCTTACCGAGCGCGATGCCGATGCCCTGGCCATCCTGCGCCATTCCTCGGCCCACGTGCTCGCCACGGCCGTTCGCGAGCTCTTCCCCGAGGCCGCCATCGGGTTCGGGCCGTCGATCGCCGAGGGGTTCTACTACGACTTCGGCGTGGACCGGCCGTTCACGCCCGAGGACCTGGAGTTGATCGAGGCGAAGGTCCGCGAGGTGATCGCGGCCGACTACCCGTTCGAGCGCGAGGTCGTCGATCGTGACGAAGCGAATCGCCGATTCGCCGGCGACCCGCTCAAGCTCGAGCGGATCAGCGAGCTCGGTCCCGATGAGACGATCACGATCTACACCGATGGCCCGTTCGTTGATCTCTGCCGCGGTCCGCACATCCCGAGCACTGGGCGGCTCAAGCATGTCAAGCTGTTGAGCACGGCCGGGGCGTATTGGCGCGGTGACTCGAATCGTCAGATGCTGCAGCGCATCTATGGCACGGCCTTCTTCCGAAAGGACGATCTCGGTCAGCATCTCCATCGGCTGGAGGAGGCGAAGAAGCGCGACCACCGCCGGCTCGGACGCGAGCTCGACCTGTTTCACTTTCTGCCGGTGGCACCCGGCGCGGCCTTCTGGACCGAACGCGGTACCGTGATCTACAACGAGCTCATGGCGTTGATGCGCGAGATGCAGCGCGACGGCTACCGCGAGATCCGGACGCCGCTGATGTTCAACAAGACGCTCTGGGAGCAGTCGGGGCATTGGGGCAAGTACCGCGAGCACATGTTCCTCGTGCTCGACAACGAGAGCGGTGAGCATGACTATTCGCTCAAGCCGATGAACTGCCCGTCGCACCACTTGATGTACGGGACCCGCAAGCACTCGTACCGCGAGCTGCCAATCCGCTACGTGACCTACGACGTGTTGCACCGCAACGAATTGAGCGGCGCACTCTCGGGGCTCACGCGCGTGCGTCAATTCGCGCAGGACGACTGCCACATCTATCTCCGCGAGGATCAGATTGCCGCGGAGGTGAAGCAGCTCACCGAGTTCATCCTCGGCTACTACCGGGTCTTCGGCCTCGACGCGAAGCTCAAGTTCGCCACGCGACCGCCGATCCGGATCGGTGAGGATGCGATGTGGGATCGTGCCGAGGAGGCGCTCCGGTCGGCACTCGAGGCGACAGGGTTGCCCTACGAGCTGAAACAGGGCGACGGGGCGTTCTACGGTCCGAAGATCGACTTCGATGTCACCGATGCGATCGGCCGGGCGTGGCAGCTCGGCACGATCCAGCTCGACTATGCCGCGCCCGAACGGTTCGAACTGAGCTATACCGGCGACGACAACACGGCGCATCGGCCAGTGGTGATCCACCGGGCGGTCAATGGCTCGTTCGAGCGCTTCATCGCGATCCTGATCGAGCACTTCGCCGGACAGTTCCCGCTTTGGCTGTCACCGGAACAGGTGCGGGTCGTTCCGATCAGCGATGCCCAGACCGACGCCGGCGCCGCCGTCGTGGAGCTCCTCCGGGCGGGCGGGATCCGGGCGCACCTCGACGACCGGAGCGAGACGCTCAACTACCGGATCCGGGAGGGCGAGATCGCCAAGGTGCCGTACCTGGCCGTGATTGGCCAGCGCGAGGCCGATGGCAACAGTGTGGCGGTCCGGACGCGTGGCGCCGGCAGCAAGCAGGACGTGATGCTGGTGACGGAATTCGAGGACCGCCTGCTCGCGGAGATCCGCGAGCGGAAGGTCGGTCCGTAGCCGGAGCCTTATCTTCCCTCCGAACTCGTACCTAGGGATGCAGTCATGTCGGATGACACCACAGCCGTGATTCTCTCCGCCTGCCGGACACCGGTGGGCCGCTATCTCGGCGGACTCTCGCCGCTCACCGCCCCCCAGCTCGGGGCGATTGCCATCCGTGAAGCGGTCTCCCGCGCCGGCGTGGCACCCGAGGCCCTCGACGACGTGATCATGGGGCATGTGGTCCAGGGGGGCTCCGGCCAGGCGCCGGCGCGTCAGGCGATGATCCAGGCAGGCATCCCGGGGACGGTCCCGGCACTCACAATCAACAAGGTCTGTGGCAGCGGTCTCAAGGCCGTCATGCTGGCGGCCCAGGCGATCAAGGCCGGCGACGCGAAATGCGTGGTGGCCGGTGGCATGGAATCGATGTCGAGCGCTCCGCACTACCTCTACAACTATCGCGGCGGCATCAAGGCCGGCAACCAGACCATCGTCGATGGGATGATCCACGACGGGCTCTGGGATTCGTTCGGCGACAATCACATGGGTGAGTACGCCGAGTATACGGCGACCAAGGCCGGGATCTCGCGTGAGGATCAGGACGCGTTCGCGTTCGCCTCGCACCAGAAGGCGATCGCAGCCCAGAAGGCCGGGAAGTTCACAGCCGAGATCGTGCCGGTCGAGATCGCGGGGCGAAAGGGCAGTGTGGTGATTGATCAGGACGAGTCGCCACGCGAGGACACGTCTCTCGAGGTGCTCTCCAAGCTGCGGCCGGCCTTCGTGAAGGAGGGCAGTGTCACCGCCGGCAACGCGCCGGGGCTCAACGATGGTGGCTCCGCGCTGGTGGTGGCCTCGTTGGCGTTCGCGAAGGCGAATGGTCACACGCCGCTGGCACGGATCACTGGATACGCTACCGGTGGTGGCGAGCCACGCGACCTGTTCTTTGCTCCGGTGCTCGCCGTCCAGAACCTCATGAAAATGCAGGGCACGTCAATCGGCGACTACGATCTGCTCGAGGCCAATGAGGCGTTCGCCGTGCAGGCACTCGCGGATGGTCGAGAACTGGGTTGGGATTGGGACCGCGTCAACGTGCACGGCGGTGCCATTGCGATCGGGCACCCGATCGGCGCCAGCGGTGCACGCGTCTTGACCACGTTGCTCTACGCGATGGCCGATCGCGGGGCCAAGACCGGGCTCGCGACGCTCTGCCTCGGCGGCGGGAGCGCCGTCGCACTGTCCGTGGAGGCGATGTGACGAAGATCGCCGTGATTGGCTCCGGCACGATGGGCAACGGCATCGCCCATGTCTTCGCGCAGCACGGCCACGATGTCGCCTTGATCGACGTCGATCTTGCGGCGCTCACGCGGGCCGCCGCGATCATCACAAAGAATCTCGATCGCCAGGTCAAGAAGGGCGTGCTCCAGCCTGGCGAACCCGAGGCGATCCTGGGCCGAATCTCCATGGGGGCCCATCTCGAGGCGGCACGCGACGCCGCACTCGTGGTCGAGGCCGCCAGCGAGAATCCGGCGACCAAGGCGAAGATCTTCACGGCACTCGATGCCGTCTGCGGCCCGGCGACCATTCTCGCGAGCAACACCAGTTCGATCTCGATCACCGAAATCGCGGCGAAGACTGGACGCGCCGATCGGGTGATCGGCATGCACTTCATGAACCCGGTCCCGGTGATGCAGCTCGTCGAAGTGATCCGCGGCCACGCGACATCCGACGCCACCACCGCGACGGTGATGGCGATGGCGACCGCGCTCGGCAAGACGCCGGTCGAGGTCAACGACTATCCGGGGTTCGTGAGCAATCGGATCCTCATGCCGATGATCAATGAGGCGATATTCTGCGTACACGAGGGCGTCGCCACACCCGAGGCGATCGACACGGTCATGAAGTTGGGGATGGCGCACCCGATGGGTCCGCTCGCGTTGGCCGACCTGATCGGCCTGGATGTCTGTCTCGCGATTCTCACGGTGCTGCAGGATGGCATTGGCGATGACAAGTACCGACCCTGCCCGCTGCTCCGCCGCATGGTGGCCGCTGGGGAGCTGGGCAAGAAGAGTGGCAAGGGGTTCTACAGCTACAGCTGACTTCCGACTTCCGACTTCTGACCTCTACCGGTGAGTGTCATGGACACCTTCCACGAAATGCAACTCCACGGCCACGAGCAAGTGGTCTTCAGCCATGAGCCGTCGTGCGGATACTTCGGCATCATCGCCATTCACGACACCACGCTCGGCCCCTCACTCGGTGGGACCAGAGTCTGGCCCTACGAGTCGACCGATGCCGCACTGCACGACGTGCTGCGGCTCTCGCGGGGCATGACCTACAAGTCGGCGGTCGCAGGCCTCAATCTGGGTGGCGGCAAGGCGGTGATCATCGCCGATCCGAAGCGCGCCGATCGCGAATCGCTCTTCCGCGCACACGGTCGGTTCGTCGAGTCACTCGGCGGTCGGTACATCACCGCCGAGGATGTCGGGACCTCCCCGCAGGACATGGAGTTCGTCAAGCGGGAGACGAAGCATGTCGCGGGTCTGCTCAATCTCTCGGGTGATCCGTCGCCGGTGACCGGATACGGTGTCTACGTCGGGATGAAGGCTGCTGCCAAGCAGAAGTGGGGCAAGGATTCGCTCTCCGGGCGTCGCGTGGCGGTGCAGGGCGCCGGCAAGGTCGCCTCCTACTTGATGTCGCATCTCAAGGAAGAAGGCGCCGACGTCGTGGTCGCCGACATCGATGAGGAGAAGGTCGCGTGGTGTGTCGAGGAGTACGGCGCGCGTGCCGTCCCAGCCGATGAGATCTACGATCAGGATGTCGACATTTTTGCCCCGTGCGCGCTCGGTGGCATCATCAACGACGACACGCTCAGCCGCCTCCAGGCCCGCGTCATCGCCGGCGGGGCCAACAATCAGTTGGCGGAAGAACGCCACGGCCGCGAACTCGAGGAGAAGGGATTCCTCTATGCGCCGGACTACGTTATCAACGGCGGCGGCGTGATCAATGTCTACGGCGAGCTGCAAGGCTGGACCATGGACCGTGGCAAGCGGAAGGCGCAGGAGATCTATGACACGCTGCTCCGTGTCTTCTCGATCGCCGATCGCGATGGGATCCCGTCATTCGTCGCGGCGGACCGACTGGCAGAGGAGCGGATCCGCTCGGTGGCAGCGCTCAAGAAGATGTGGCTGGACGGCGATCGGTAGTTCAGGACTATCTTTCTCCCATGCCAGAACGCATCCCCATCGGCGCCGATCACGCCGGCTACGAGATGAAACAGGCGCTCATCGCCGACCTCACCTCGCTCGGCTACGAGATCGAGGACGTCGGTACGCATTCGACCGAGTCGACCGACTACCCAGACTACGCGCATCCGGTGGCGCGTGAAGTCTCCGAAGGCATTGCCGACCGCGGCGTGCTGCTCTGCGGCACCGGACTGGGGATGAGCTACGCGGCCAATCGACACCCCGGTGTTCGCGCTGCGGTGGTCTGGTCGCCCGAGGTCGCCAAGCTGTCCCGGGAACACAACGACGCCAACGTGTTGGTCTTGCCGGCGCGTTGCATCGATCTCGAGACGGCCCGCGCCATTCTGCACACTTGGCTCGACACCCCCTTCGCTGGTGGACGTCACCAGCGTCGGGTCGACAAGATCGAGGAGACCCCATGAGTCGCCTGCGTCACGATGCGCCGATCCAGGAGACCGACCCGTCGGTTGCCGCACTGATTCGCGAGGAATTGGTGCGCCAGCAGGATGGTCTCGAGTTGATCGCGTCGGAAAACTTTGCCTCACGTGCGGTGCTCGAGGCGATGGCCTCCGCGCCCAACAACAAGTACGCCGAGGGGTATCCGGGCAAGCGGTACTATGGCGGATGCGAAGTGGTCGACAAGATCGAGCAGCTCGCGATCGATCGCGTCAAGGCGATCTTCGAGGCCGATCACGCCAATGTGCAACCACACTCCGGTGCGCAGGCCAACGTCGCCGCATTGATGGCACTCGCGAAGCCGGGTGAAACGATCATGGGCATGGCGCTGCCGCATGGTGGCCACCTCACGCACGGCTCGCCGGTCAATCACACCGGTCAGATCTGGCACGCGGTGTCGTACGGCGTCGTGAGCGAGACGGGTCGGATCGATTTCGACCAGGTCCGGCGTGTTGCCCGCGAGTCCAAGCCGAAGGTGATCATCGCCGGTGGGTCGGCGTACGCCCGGATCATCGACTTCGCCGCGTTCCGCGAGATCGCCGACGAGGTGGGCGCCGTGCTGATGGTCGACATGGCGCACTTCGCGGGTCTCGTCGCGGGTGGGGTGCATCCGTCGCCGGTGCCGCACGCGCAGGTGGTCACCTCGACCACGCACAAGACGCTGCGCGGCCCGCGTGGTGGCCTGATCCTCTGCCAGGCCGCCTTCGCGAAGGCCATCGACAAGTCGGTCTTTCCTGGTGGCCAGGGTGGGCCGCTTGAGCATGTGATCGCGGCGAAGGCGGTCGCGTTTGGCGAGGCGCTGACCGACGACTTCAAGCACTACGCCCGTCGTGTGGTCGAGAACGCCCAGACGCTCGCCGAGGCGATGATGGCACATGGCTACGCGATCGTGTCGGGTGGGACAGATACCCATCTGATGTTGGTCGATCTACGGCCCAAGTCGCTCACGGGCAAGGAAGCGGAACGCGTGCTGGGCCTCGCCGGCATCACGGTCAACAAGAACACGATCCCCGATGACCCGCAGTCACCGTTCGTGACCAGTGGCATCCGGATCGGGACGCCAGCGCTCACGACCCGCGGGATGGGGACCGCCGAGATGGTGCGCATCGCCGAACTCATCGATCAGGCGCTGGGCAGCGCCGACGAGGCCAACCTCGCTCGGGTCAAGCACGAGGTCGAGTCGTTGGCCAGTGGGTTCCCGCTCTATCCGGAGCCGTTCGGCGCCCATAGAGTGACCAGTGCCTGAACTCCAATTCGCCGACGGCGTGCTCGCCCGACTCCATGCCCAGGGGGAGAGCCGCTTCGATGAGCGCGCGTATCTCTTTGTGCTGAGCTCGATCGAGTTCCTCCAGTCGCGCCTCGATCGTCGGCGTCATGTCACCGGGCAGGAACTCGCCTGGGCATGCCGGGATCACGCCCTCGAGCGGTTTGGGCTGCTGACACGGACCGTGCTTGAGCACTGGGGTGTGCACGAGACCGCCGATTTCGGCCGGATCGTCTTCGCACTGGTCGGCGTCGGGCTGCTCTCGACCGAGCCGGGTGATCGGGTCGAGGACTTTGGCGATGTCTACGATTTTGGACGCGCCTTCGAGGCCCACTACACCATCGCGTGGCGCCACGACGGCTGACCCGCCCACCGATACCTGCCACCCGGTCGGGTATCTTCCAACATGCTTCCCGTCATCACACCCACCGAGGCTACGGCCTGGGACGCAACCGCCGAACAGGGTGGTCGCTCATTCCGGATGCTCATGGAGTCGGCCGGTCGCGGTGTGGCGAGCGTCCTCCTCTGGCATCACGGTGAGGCTGCGCGCCACGGCGTCCTGATCGCGACCGGCCGCGGCAACAACGGCGGTGATGGCTGGGTGGCCGCACGGCTGCTCCACCGACTCGGCTACCCGGTCACCGTGGTGAGCCTGGGCGAACCGACCCGGAGCGAGGCCAGAGATGCCCGGCGCGTGGCACTCCTCGACGGCGTGCGTGAGGTGGCGGCGACGGATGCGTCGCCGGCCGCTGGTGGAGTGGTCGACGCGATCATCGGGGGGGGGAACAACGGCCCGCTGCGTGAGGATATCGTGGCCCTACTCGGGCGCATGCGTGCACTCGACCTGCCGATCGTCGCGATCGATGCGCCGACCGGCCTCGACTTGGGCAGTGGTGCCAACATGGGAGCACACCCGGTCGAGCGGACGGTGACCTTTGGCGGGCTCCGGCGGGGGCATCTACGCGCCCGCGATCTGGTCGGCGACCTGCATGTCCTCGAGATCGGGTTGCCGGGTGCGGAGACGAGTTGGCCCCGGCTGTTCGATGTGAACGATGCGCGGGCGGAATGGCGACCATTCACTGCCGCCGCGCACAAGGGGACACGCGGGCGGGTCGTGATCGTCGGCGGCTCTGCGGGGATGACCGGGGCGGGGCGTCTCGCCGCGCGTGCGGCCTTCGCCAGCGGTGCCGGCTTGGTGCACGTGGCGACCGACACCGCGTCGGCCGATGTGCTGGGCGCGGCGGAGCCCGATGTGCAGGTACACCGCACCACGCTCGACGGTCCGCCCGATGCGGCACTGCTGGAGCTGGTGCGCGGCGCCGATGTCGTCGTGATCGGTCCCGGGCTGGGGCGCAGCGATGGACGCCGAGCGCTGGTCGAGGCGCTGGTGGGGAGTGCAGAGCGGCTGGTGCTCGACGCCGATGGCCTCCAGGCATTCGCGGGTCGACCGGACGATCTGGCTCGCCTGCTCCAGGGCACGCCGACGATCCTGACGCCGCATCCGGGTGAGTTCAAGGCGCTGTTTCCCGATATCGAGCTGGACGATCCGTGGGACGCCGCTCAGGCCGCCTCGACGCGAATCGGCCCGACGGTGCTGCTCAAGGGCGTCCCCACGGTGATTGCGAAGCCGGGTGCCGCCTGTCTCACCACCGCGCGCGGCAATCCCGGACTCGCCACCGGCGGCAGCGGCGACATCCTGAGCGGCATGATCGCCGCGCTCTGGTGTCGCCATGACGACCCGCAGCACACCGCCGCGCTCGCCGCAGTGGCCCACGGGCGCGCGGCGGAGATTGCGGCGCTCGATCTCGGGGTGACCGGGATGCGGCCGATGGATGTGGTCGACGCACTCCGGGAGGTCTGGGAGGAGTGCGCGGCGCCGGACCCCGATGTTGCTGATACGCTCCTCTACCTGCCGCGGCCGGCGACCCAATGAAGTGGCGAGCGCTGCCGCTCGTCGTGATATCGCTCGCCGGATGCGGGGCCGCAGTGGCGGGGGGGGGAGCGGGGCTGGGCGTACCGGTTGCCGATTCCCGGCCCGATGACCGGGTGGTCCTGCGTGACATGCGCACCATCCAGGCGGTCACCGCCTCCTTCGAACGCCTCTACGCCGTCTATCCCTCGTCGGTCGGCCTCTGGCGGCAGGGCGAGCGCCGCTGGAGCGAGCTGTTCGAGGCACCCGGGCCCGACGCACTGCGGCGCGTCTTTCAGGCCATCATCGACCCGCTCGATCAATCGCTCTGGCTGATCGAGCCCGCCGCGCTGCTGCACTTCGATCCGACCATCGACCGATGGGATCGCGTGCCGCTCCCCGGGACCGCGCGTGGGCTCGGTGTCGATCCGACCGTGCCGGACGGCATCTTCGTCGAGACGAGCGCCGGCTGGTACGTCCAGGCACGCATCGGCACGCTCCGCCGCGTCACCCCCGGCCCTGCGCTCAAGCGTGCCGCGACACTCGAGGATGCCTACGATGCCATGCCGCAGCTCCGGAGCATGGCGGCGATCACTGCGCAGGGGCCCGGCCTCCGCGTCGGTCGCCTGACCAGCGCCGCGCGCGATCCGGCGACCAATGGCTGGCTGGTCGGCACCGATCTGCTCGGCCTGCTCCGTTTCGACGCGGCCGGCATCACGCCGACGCCGCTCGCCCAAGGAATATCCGGGAATCTTGTCGGTGCCGTTGTCGCGGTGCCCAGCGGCGTCTGGGTCGGCTCGACCGATCGGGATCGCGTTCAACCAGTCGCGCTCGAATTCCTGGACGCCGATCTGGGTCACACGCTGAGCATCGAGGGCAACGCCGTCTTCGGACTGGGCGTCAATCGCATCACCCGGATCGTCCCCGATCTCCGCCGGCTCTGGCTGGCCACCGACATCGGCGTCCTGCGTGTCGGCCTCGATGATGGGGCCATCCAGCGATGGAACACGAGTGATGGGCTGACCGACGATCGGGCGCTCACCATCGCGCAGTGGCAGGGCGGGGTGGCGGTCGGCATGGAGCGTGGCCTCGCGATGATTGGCGCAGCAGGCGACGTCACCCGCCCGCTCGTGCCGGTGCTCGATGCCGTGTACGACCTCCACGCGCGGGGCGACACGCTCTGGGCCGCAACCGCGCGCGGCCTCCGATTCATGGTCTCAGGCGATTCTGCGCTCCAGCCGGAGCGCGGTGCCGCAATTGATCCCACGTCGGGCATCGAAGTCGGCGCCGTCCGCTCGCTCGGCGACACGCTGATCGTGATGAACGCGCGACGGGTGATCTGGCGCGACCCGTTCACCGGCGTCTGGTCGGCCGGTCCCGATCTCACTCCCCAGGCCGGCCGCCTCCGAGAGATGGCGGTGGCGCGTGGTGGCATCTGGGTCGCCGGTGACCGTGGTGCCGTGCTCGTCCAGGTGGGCACCGGTGTGATCGCCGCACTCTCCGTCGGACGCGACCTCCCGGCACCCGTCACCGCGCTTGCCGTCGACGACGAGTACCTCTGGGTCGGTACCCTCGATGGCCTCATCCGGGTGAGGCTTTCCCGATGACCCTCGTCTCCGCACTCGGTGGAGGGGGGGGAGGAGAGTTCGACCGGATCCGCGAGATCGTGGCGGCGCTGGGTAGCGCCGCGGGCGGGATCGGTGACGACGCCGGTCTGGTCCCCGAGGGCGAAGGCCAGCTCGTGGTCTCGACCGATGTCTCCGTCGAAGACATTCACTTCCGGAGGGCGTGGCTCACGCCGAGGGAGATCGGTTGGCGCGCCACCGCCGCGGCACTCTCTGACATGGCCGCGATGGGAGCCAGTGCCACCGGTGTGGTGGTGGCCATCACGATTCCTGCGGGATCCCCTGACGAGATCGGCACGGAGTGCATGCGCGGTGTCGGTGACGCCGCGCTCGCGGTCGGCGCCAAAGTCATCGGTGGCGACCTGAGTGGTGGCCCCGTGCTCTCGCTTGGCGTCACGGTCTTCGGTACCGCCGTCCGCCCTGTCTGGCGGAACGGCGCCACTCCGGGTGACGAGCTCTGGGTGACGGGTGCACTCGGCGGGTCACGGGCGGGGTTGCTGGCGTTCCAAGGGGGGGGAGAGGTCCCGGCTGGTGCCCGGGTGGCGTTCGCGCATCCGGTGCCGCGTATCCCTGCTGGTCGCTGGTTGGCGGCGCAGGGTGCCACGGCGATGCTCGACCTGAGTGATGGGCTCGCGGGTGACGCCCTGCACTTGGCGGCGGCGAGTGGCGTCGCGTTGGTGATCGACCTGGCGGCGCTCCCGATCCACCCGAGTGTCCATCGGATGGCGGCGACCCTCGGCCAACATTTCAGTGAATTCGCCGCCATCGGTGGTGAAGACTACGAGTTGCTGGTCGCGATGCCGGCTGGATGGCGACCGACCCAGGACCCCGAGGCGTGGACCGGCGTCGGACTTACCCGCATCGGTCGGGTCGAGGCTGGCGAGGGTGTCCGCCTGATGCAGGGTGACGAGGTCCGGGCGTTGTCGGGCTTTCGTCATCGGTGACCGTTCCACCCGTTGACCGTGGCCGTGTCCTCGGCCTAGCTTCGACCTTCTCCCATTCACGAGTCGAGAGTCCATGAGCACCATCATTCAGGTCCACGCGCGCGAGATTCTTGATTCCCGTGGCAATCCCACGGTCGAGGCCGAAATCATCACGTCGAACGGCATGATGGGGCGCGCCGCCGTGCCGAGCGGGGCGTCGACTGGCGAGCACGAGGCGGCCGAGCTGCGTGACAACGACCCGAAGCGCTACGGCGGCAAGGGTGTGCTCTCGGCGGTGCGGCATGTCAACGAACTGATCTCGCCGTTGGTCGAGGGGATGGATGTCTTCGATCAGGTGGCGATCGACGCCGAGATGGTCGACGCCGACGGGACGGACAACAAGTCGCGGTTGGGTGCCAACGCGATTCTCGCCGTCTCGATGGCTGTGGCCCGCGCGGCGGCCGACGAGGCCGGCTTGCCGCTCTACCGCTATCTCGGTGGCCCGATGGCGCGGACGATGCCGGTGCCGATGATGAACATCATCAACGGTGGTGCGCACGCGAACAACAACGTCGATGCCCAGGAGTTCATGATCGTGCCGATTGGCGCCGCCGACTTCGGCGACGCGCTCCGGATGGGTGTCGAGACCTTCCATGCGCTCAAGAAGGTGTTGTCGGATCGTGGTCTCTCGACGGCGGTGGGCGACGAGGGTGGTTTCGCGCCGACGTTGCCGAGCAATGAGGCGGCGATGGACGCCGTGCTCGAGGCGATCGAGAAGGCCGGGTATCAACCGGGTGAGGACATCGCGATCGCGCTCGACGTGGCGGCGTCGGAACTCTATCGGGATGGCAAGTACGTCTTCCACAAGAGTGATGGCAGCAGCCGGAGTGCGGCCGACATGGTCGAGTTGTATCGTGGGTGGTGTGAGAAGTATCCGATCGTCTCGATCGAGGATGGCTTGCACGAAGACGACTGGGATGGTTGGAAGTTGTTGACCGACGCGATTGGCGACGAGTGTCAGTTGGTGGGTGACGATCTCTTCGTGACCAACGTCGCGCGATTGGACGAGGGGATCATCAAGGGGTGCGCCAATGCGATCCTGATCAAGGTCAACCAGATCGGCACGCTGACCGAGACGCTGCAGGCGATCGAGTTGGCGAAGTCGAGTGCGTTCGGGGTGATCATCTCGCATCGGTCGGGCGAGACCGAGGACACATTCATTGCCGATCTCGCGGTGGCGACCGGGGCGGGGCAGATCAAGACCGGGTCGGCCAGCCGGACCGATCGGATCGCCAAGTACAATCAGTTGCTTCGGATCGCCGAGGAGCTCGGCCCGATCGCCGAGTATCCGGGGGCGGATCTGTACCCGGGGTGACCAAGGCGCGGTGGTTTGCGGTCGCGGTGTTGGTGGCCGCGGCGGTGTTCGCGGTCACGGGCGGCCAGTTCCCGTTGGTCGAGTATCGTCGGATGGCTGCGCGTGAGCGGCTGATGGTGGTGCGGGTGGATTCGCTTGCGCACGAGATCGACTCGCTCCGGGCATTCCGGGATTCGCTCCGGGATATGCCCGAGGTACAGGAGCGGGTGGCGCGGGCCCGTTCGGGGATGATTCGGCCTGGCGAGATCGCGGTGTTGCTGGTTCCGGAGGCCACAGACCCCGACAGCGGTGGCGCGCCCTGACGTGGGGCGTTCCTTTCGACGGGCCGCTCGGCTAGTTTGGCGTGCGGCGTGAAACGCCTGGCTGGGTAGCTCAGCTGGTTAGAGCACGGCACTCATAATGCCGGGGTCGCGGGTTCGAGTCCCGCCCCAGCTATGTCACCCCGCCCTCGTGGAACGCGCGAGCGGCGGGGTTCCCGCGTTCTGCCAGCGGCTGATAGCCGCTTCTCGGCACTGAGGCCCGGTAAACCGGGCCATGTGGGCGAGTACTGTGGTCGCTTGTTTGCGCGGAGCGAGGCGGGTTTACCCGCCCTTAGTGCCGAGCCC
>JBBSPX010000044.1:0-17623 GCA_038258395.1 Gemmatimonadales bacterium
ACCGCGGAACTCGAAGCGGCCGGTGCCGCCGTGGTCGAGATCGAGCGCGGCGGGGACGTGACGTGGCACGGGCCGGGACAACTCGTCGGGTACCCGATCATCGATCTCACGGCGCATCGCCCCGACCTGCACTGGTACCTCCGCACGGTTGAGCTGGCCTTGATCGCCGCGCTCCAGCGACTCGAGATCACGGCAGAACCGTCGTCCGGACGCACGGGGGTCTGGACCGGCGGCCGCAAGATCGCGAGCATCGGCATCCACGTGAAGCAGTGGGTCACCTTGCACGGATTCGCGCTGAACGTCTCACCCGACCTGCGTTGGTTCGACCGGATCGTCCCGTGTGGCCTCACCGGAGTCGAGATGACGTCGGTCGTCCGCGAGCGCGGAGACACCTCGCGAGACTGGTGGCAGCCCAGCATCGACGCGGTGACACGGGCGTTCGCCGATGCATTCCAACTCGACCCTGTGGCCCCCGGCGCGGCGCTCCTCGCTCTTGCGGATCACCCCCAGCCCGGCCACCCTTCCTGCCATGCCTCACGTTCCTGATACCGGCCGCATCTCGCTAGATGCCGATGAGACCATCACTTCCATCCTGCGGGCCGCAGGCTCATGGGCCTCGGAAGCACCACCCGAGTTGACCCCAGCGATTCGTGCGGTCTGTGTCCGGCTCGCGGAAATGGTGGCCGACCAGCGTCACTATTTGGCGCCACTTCCGGAGCCGCGAGAGTCCGAGCGACGCGCGATGCTCGCCATGGTGGCCGATCGCCTCCGGCACGGGCCGATTGCCCACGAACTGCGCCCCCATCTCGACGCGCTCGCCAAGCTGGAGCTCCGTGCCACCGGCTCGTGGTCGCTGGTGCAGAGCCCGCTTGCGCAGTGGCAGCAGACCGCGATCAATTATCTGGACGATCAGGCGCGCAATCTGGCTGCCGACGCGCCGCACGATGAATACTGGGCCGAGGACGTTGCCGCCGGCATCATTGCGTCCGTCAAGGGGATCATCGGGGCCGACGATCTCTATTCGCGCATCGAGGCGCAGTACGCAGAGGGTGGCAGGCCGAAGCGAAGTGATGCGTGAAGCGAGAGGCGAGAGGCGAGACACATTCTCGCATCTCGCATCTCGCATCACGCTTCTCGCCTCACTCCTCCGCCAGCATCTCGAAGAACCTCGCGAAGACCCGAATCCCATCCCAGATCTGCTGCAGGTCCACCTTCTCGTTCGGTGAATGCAGCCCGTCATCGGGCAGCCCAATACCGGTGAGAAGTACTGGCGCGCCACCCGCGGCGAGTTGCGGCACGATCGGGATCGAGCCACCGGCTCGGACAGCGACTGTCGGCCGACCCACCACTTCAAGGAAGGCACGATCCAGCACCGCGAAGGCGGGATGGTCGACGGCGATCTGGACCGGGTCGGCGCCGTGGATCAAGCGCAACTCCCAATCGGCATAATCGGGCGCCACGCGCGCCACGGCCTTCTCGAGTTGGCGGAAGGTGAAGGCCAGCGACAATCCGGGCACGAGTCGCATGGAGACCTTGGCGGTGGCGGCCGCAGGAATCACCGTCTTGGCCCCGTCACCGGTGAAGCCGCCCCGAATCCCGTGGATCTCGAAGCTCGGTAGCGCCCAAGTGCGCTCGAGCACCGTGAACCCCTTGAGCCCGGTCAACGCCTTCGCGGTGACTTCTTCCCGCAGGTAGTTCTCCTCGTCGAACGGCAACGCCGCCCAACCCTTCCGCTCCGCCTTGCTCGGCTTCTCGATGCTCTTGTAGAGCTTCGGCACGCGGATCTTGCCGCTCTCGGACTTGAGGTCGGTCAGCATCCGACAGAGCGTCTCGATCGCGTTCGGCGCCACGCCGCCGTAGTGTCCGGAGTGGAGATCGCGCTGGAGGGTACGGACTGCGAGTTCGACATAGCAGATCCCGCGCAGCGCGGTGTACACCGCCGGCCGTCCCGGGGCGTAGTAACCCATGTCGGCGACGAGCACGGCGTCGACCTGGGTGCGCTCCGGCTCGGCCTTGAGCAGGTCGAAGATCACCTCGCCACCGCACTCCTCCTCGCCCTCGAAGATGAAGCGCACATTGATCGGCGGCTTGCCGTCGGCACCACGTGATGCCTCGTAGGCCTTGAGCAGACAGAAGACCTGTCCCTTGTCATCGATCGCGCCGCGGGCGTAGAGCTTGCCGTCCCGAATGGAGGCCTCGAATGGCGGCGTGTGCCACTCATCGAACGGATCGGCCGGTTGCACATCGTAGTGCCCGTAGATCAGCAGCGTGGGCGCCCCAGGCACGTCGGGGCTCTCGCCCCAGACCACGGGATGGCCCGCTCCCTCGATCATCTGCACAGTCGGACACCCGAGCGCGAAGAGTTGATCGACCAACCACTGGGCCGCACGCCGACAGTCGCCGGCGTGGGCCGGCAACGTGCTGACACTCGGGATGGCGAGGAACTCGGCCAGTTCGCTCAGGAGTCGCGGTTGATCGCGGTCGACAAGTTCATGGTCCATGAATCAGGTCCGGTTGAAGATGTGGGAAAGTTAGTGTGTCTCGGCCGCAGTGCCCGCCATCGCCCGTAACCGGTCCCAGGCCTGCTCGCCTGTCACCCCATCGAGGAGGTCACGGAGCCCGAAGACCGCCACGGAGATGTCCTGATCGTTGCGATACCACCAGCTCTCGAAGAGATCGAGGCCCGTTCGGTACAGGCGCACCCCGAGGAGCGCCGCGTTGTTGATCGGCTGCTGAGCCAGGCGATCGGGATGAATGGTGCGGAGCGCCTGCCCAAACGGCGAGGCGAGCGTGTCGCGGCTCCACGCCGCGACTGCCTCGCGACCGGCCAGCAGTGCGCTGTCCGATGGTTCAGACGCATAGAGCGTCTCGAGTCGATCGAGGAGCGAGTCGTAGTAGCGGCCGAGGAGCTGCTCATCATGCCAACGGTCCGCGGCGCGGAAGGCAAGCAGGCTGTCACCCCGAAGCAGGAAGAAGTGCTCCGCGGCACGATAGCCGACCCATTGCGCGAACGACTCGTTGAAATCGGTCGCGTCCTTCACCCAAAGCGTGTTGTGCGCGATCTCGTGGAACACGAGCGCGGCGAGTTCGACCGAATCGCGACCGATCGCGGTCGAGAGGAGCGGGTCGTTGAACCATCCGAGCGTGCTGAACGCTGCCGATGGACGGAGATTGACGTCGTATCCCTTCTTGGCGTAGTCGCGGGCGGCGCGCTCGCCGGCGGCTGCATCGAAATAGCCGCGATAGGGCACACGCCCGACAAATGGGTAGCGCCATGTCACCGGACAGAGGCATCGCTTGGGCGAGGTCGTGAGGACCAGCAGGAGCGTGTCGCGACCGACATCACTGTAGGTGGTGTAGGTCTCGCCGGCGGTGAAGCCCAGTCGCTCGGCCATGAGACGAGCCTCGACCACCAGCTGGGCGGCATGCCGGACATCCTCCGGATAGGTGGTATCCGAGGCGACGCGGGTCATCGGCACGCGGCCAACGAGAATCGAGGTCTCCTCGAAGCCCGCATGGGTGAGGTAACGCACATCATCGCTGGCGACATATGCCGTTCCAAACCCGAGCAGTAACGCCCCGGCTGCAATGAGCAATCCCATCTTCCATCTCCGTCGCCTGGGTGGCCGGGCCTTCTTCGCCCGGTTCGGGAGTCGCCGTCTCGGCAGGCGGGTCACGGTGTCCAATGCACCCCCACCAGGTGCACACTTCGGCCGATGGCGCTCCGGTTCTGAAAGGCGTAGTCGATCCTGGCCCGGCCCAGCACCACCGAGCCGCCGTATGAGGTCGAGCCGACCCCGCTGCCCGCCGGGCCCGCCCCGTGCCCGATCCGCCCCACCACGCCGATGACGTGCAGAACCGCGCCGGCCTCGAGCCCGAGAATCGTGCGTCGAGGTTCGCCGTCGGTCCAGACCGTCTCGATCAGGCCGACCAAGCGGCCGTTGGAATACGTGTCGATCAGGTTGAGCGAGAAGCCAAGATGGGTTCGTGCAGGCAACGCGAGCCGGTCACCCGAGAGACGGGTGCGGCCAAGATTCTCAAACGACAGCGCGAGGCCCGCGATGTCGAAGAACGCCACCATCACCCCGAGATCCTCGGTCAGGGTGCGCCGAGTGGCGCCAGCGGAATCCTCGACCGAGACATAGTCGGCCGAGGCCCCGAGATGGACGCCACGCAGCCGGACCGAAGTGGCAGCCACCCATTCGAGATTGTCGGTGAGCGGATGCGCATCGGGGTACCGCAGATAGCGGAGTCCCCCCCCCACACTCACCGGACCGGCACGGAGCGCCATGGCACTGGACATGTACCGCCGATTGTCCGGCAGCCGCGCATACCCGGCCTCCACGGCAAGGTGACGGATCGTTCCAATGATGGCGGGGTTGTCGAATACCACGGCCGCATCACCGGTGAGGGCGACGGCGGCACCCGCCATCCCCGCCGCGCGCACCGAGGCCGACAGGTTGGTGATCGCTGCCACGTCGGAGACTGGCGCCTGGGCGAGGAGCGGCATCGCCAGCAGGAACGGGACGACGAACGCGCCGTGCCTCACCTCGTGCGGACCACCGCGATACGGGCGGACAGCGCCCCCGCGGGTGCCACGCCGCCCGGTCCGGTCAACCGCACCTGCATCGGGCCACTCCCCGAACCAAGCGCCACCCGGAGGAATCGACCCGTGCCGGCCCGCAACGTCCCAGAGCCCGAGGTGCCTCCAATGCCCACCAACGTCGGTTCGAGCGGGTACGCCTTGGCGAAGCTGCCGGGCGAGTTCGTCGCATAGGTACTGCGGAAATTCCAGGTGAGGTAGCGGAGTCGGCCCGCCTGGGGGAAGCCGGGGAGCTCGTCGACCCAGAGGGTGCTGAGCCACTCGCCGACCAGTGTGGCAAACGGCACACCGGTCGCGACGGCGATATTGTCGGCCCCCGTCGATGCTCCCGACGTGAGGGCGCGTGTGAGCGTTGTCCCGCGCAAGGTATCACTCGAGAAGTGATCGGCGAGCCACCGCACGAAGAGCCAACTCGCGCCGCGTCCCTCGAGCGTCGGACCCGCATCACGTGGCGACACCAGGAAGGTGGCCTCGGGATCGAGCATGAATTCGTAGGCGTTGTGGAGATTGTTGCCGTCGAACTGCGAGAAGCAGCTCGTCGACGCCGGGCAACGCGAATCGGGGATCAGGAACTGGCCCAGATCTTCGGCGAACTGCGAGAGCCCCTCATTGAGCCACGACACCTCGTCGCTCCGACCCCGACGCAGCACACGTTCGTTGAAGGAGATCATGTGCTGCAATTCGTGGATGAGCACGGGCGGGAGCGCGCGCAACGCCGTCGTGCGTGTCACCGCAGGACAATTCCCCACGGTCGGACGCGGTGCGAGGGCGAAGAACACCTCGCGCTGATTGCTTCCCGGCTGGGTCACCAGGAGGTCGCCGCCGAAGAAGTAGCCGATCACTCGACCGTTCGTACAGTCGGCGGTGAGTTGATTGACGCGCTCGGTGACGACAATGTCGACCCGCTGACTGCCGTCGATGTCGGAGGTCGCGCCGAAGGCGGTGGTGTCGATCGGATAGAGGTAATCGTCGAACAGCGAGCCGAGTTGCTCCAGATCCGCGAGCGAGAGTTGTTCGGTGCCGCCCGTGGGTTCGTTGTCGACCCAGATCACGCCGCGCTGGCCGACGACCCTGGCCGTCGCGGTGATCGGCGTGGTCTGTGCGCACGCCAGCGTGGAGCAGACGCGAAACTGGTCCTGTTGCCCCACCGTCGGGGGGCCGCGCATTGCCGGCGGGCCGCGGGGTGAGAGACTCGCTGCTCCCGACGCGACCAAGGCCGCCTCGCGCCGCCGAAGGGCCTCATGGAATTCGAGCGCGTTCCCGGGCTCCGCCGTGAGTCCCGGCATCAGGTCGGGTCCCACCAGCGAGGGTCGGTCGGTCAATGCCGCGGCCTGAGCCGGGGGGCCGACACGGAGCTCGAATCCGCCCGAGACCCCGCTCTGCGTCACCTGACCAGCACCCGAATAGGCCACCACCAGGTATTCCTGGGCCGCGCTGGCACCCGAGAGCTCGATGCACCCCGTCTGACTCGCATCGACCAGCTGGAATCCACCGACCAAGAGGGTCACAGGCGTCGGCGAGGTGCAGTCGACCGCCGGTCCCGGGCCGGTCCCGCCACTGCCGCCACAGCCGATCATGGCGGCTGCCAACACCATCAAGAGACGGTCCGACTTGGACACCGGTACTCCTTGCGGAAACGGATCATAAAAGGCAGCTAAACCTAAGCGGCACAACGACTTTTGACAATTCCACCGGTTTGACATTTGCGCGGAATCCGGCTAGAATTCCGGGCGTGAACCACTCCTCCAGCCCTGGCCATCCCGTCCCCTCGTCGGCCGGAGCGCGGCCCCGTTCGACCGCCTGAGACATGGCCTTCGTCCACCTCCATACCCATAGCGAATACTCGCTGCTCGACGGCGCGAATCGGCTCCCCGATCTTGTGCAATACGTCAAGTCGATGGGGATGGACTCGCTCGCCGTCACCGACCACGGCAACCTGCACGCCGCGAAGAGCTTCTACGACGAGGCCAAGCGCCAGCAGATCCGACCCATCCTCGGCTTCGAGGCCTACATGGCCTTCGGCCCTCGTCAGGCACAGTCGAAGCACAATGGAGCCCCGGCCAACTACTCCCACCTCGTCCTGCTCGCGCAGAACAAGGCCGGATACCGCAATCTGGTGCGGCTCTCCTCGATCGGGTATACCGAAGGGTTCTATCGCCGACCCAGGATCGACCGCGAGGTCCTCGAGCGCCACAACGAGGGGATCGTCTGCCTCGCGGCCTGTTTGTCGGGTGAGATCGCCCTCTGGCTCCGCCACCAGCAATGGGAGAAGGCGGTCGAGTCGACCACCTGGCTCGCCAACCTCTTCGGCCCCGAGCGCTTCTTCCTCGAGATTCAGGATCACGGCATCCCGGACGAGCTCCTCGTCAAGGATGGCATGCTCAAGCTCGGGCAGGAGCTGGGCGTCGGGGTGGTCGCGACCAACGACGCACACTATCTCAAGCGGGACGACGCCGAAGCGCATGACGTCCTGCTGGCCATCGGGACCGGCGCGGATCTCGACGACCCGAAGCGCTTTCGGTTCACTGGCACGGAGTCGTACGTCAAGTCCGAAGCGGAGATGCGGACACTCTTCGCCGATTGCCCCGACACGATCGACCTGACCGAGACCATCGCCAACCGGTGCGAGTTCGATTTCGAGAAGGGCTACTTCGTGCCGAGCTTTCCGAGGCCGCCGGAGTTCGCCGACGACAACGCCTTGCTGCTCGACATGGTGACGACCGGACTCGAGACACGATACGGCACACCGCTCCCGACGGAGGTGGTCGAACGGCGCGACTACGAGCTCGGTGTCATCGGGGCCGCCGGCTACGCTGGCTATTTCCTGATCACCCAGGACTTCATCGCCGCCGCGCGCGAACGCGGCATTCCGGTGGGACCGGGTCGCGGCTCAGCCGCGGGATCGATCGTCGCCTACGGACTCGGGATCACCAACATCGACCCGCTGCGGTTCGATCTGCTCTTCGAGCGGTTCCTCAATCCGGAACGCGTCTCGATGCCGGACATCGACGTCGACTTCTGCTTCGAGCGTCGGGGCGAGGTGATCGAGTACGTGCGCGAGCGCTACGGCCGCGATTCGGTCGGCCAGATCATCACGTTCGGGACGATGAAGGCGCGCGCCGCGGTCAAGGATGTCGCCCGCACGCTCGGCGTCCCACCCGGCGAGGCCGACAAGCTCACCAAGTTGATCCCATCCGGGCCGGCGTTCTCGATGACGGTGGCCGAGGCCGGCCAGAAGATCGACGAACTCCGCGTGCTGCTGCGCGACAATCCGCTGTATGCGCGCGTCTTCGATTACGCGTCGCGCATCGAGGGCATGGCGCGCCATGCCTCGGTCCACGCCGCCGGCATCGTGATCGCGCCGGGACCGCTCTCGGAATATGTGCCGGTCTGCACGGCACCCGGCAAGGGGGCCGGCGCCGGTGAGGACGCGATCATCTGTCAGTACGAAATGGCTCCGCTTGAGTCTGTCGGAATGCTCAAGATGGACATCCTCGGGCTCAAGACACTCACGGTGATCCACGATGCCGTGAAGATGATCGCGGAGCGCACCGGTCGCACTATCGACATCGACGCCTTGGAGTTCGACGATCCCGACGCCTACGCCATGCTGCGGCGCGGGCGGACGGCCGGCGTCTTCCAGTTTGAGTCGCCACTCGCGACCGAGACACTCCGGGCCATGAAGTGCGATCGGTTTGATGATCTCGTCGCCGCGAACGCACTGGTCCGCCCCGGGCCGCTCGATGCGGGCATGCACACCGTCTTCATCAAGCGCAAGCTCGGCCTCGAGCCGGTGAGCTATCCCCATCCGTCGCTCGAGGCGATCCTCGAGCCGACGTACGGTGTCATCATCTATCAGGAACAGTTGATGCGGATCGCGAACGTGCTCGCGGGTTTCACGCTTGCGGAAGCCGACGTGCTCCGGAAGGCCGTGGGCAAGAAGGACGCGGAACTGATCCGCAACGAGCTCGCGAAGTTTGTCACCCGCGCGATCGACCTCGGGCATCCGCAGCCACTGGCCCAGGATCTCGCGGGTCAGATCGAGACGTTTGGCCGCTACGGCTTCAACAAGTCGCACTCGGTCGCCTATTCGGTGCTGTCGTACCAGACCGCATGGCTCAAGGCGCATCATCCGGCCGAGTTCATGGCCGCGCTGCTGTCGTCGGAAATCGGCAACACCGACAAGGTCGTGCAGTACATCAACGAGGCACGCGAACTCGGTCTCGAGGTGCTGCCGCCCGACATTCACGAGTCGGGTTTCAAGTTCACGGTGGTCGGCACACACCGCATCCGGTTCGGACTCGGCGCGGTGCGGAACGTCGGCGCCGGTGCGATCGAGAGCATTCGCGCCGCACGGGAAGACGGGCCGTTCGCCGACCTGCTCGACTTTGTCCGTCGGATCGACATTCGCCTCTGCAACAAGCGGGTCCTCGAATCACTGGTCGCGGCCGGCGCGCTCGATTCACTCGAGGGTCACCGCGCCCAACTCGTGGCGGGACTCGACATGGCGCTCGGGGAGGCCGTGCTCTCCCAGGAAGAGGCGGCCGCCGGCCAAGCCTCACTCTTCGGGGATCCACTCGATCCGGGCGAGACCACGAGCGTCACGCCAACCCTCCCGGAGATCGCCCCGTGGTCCGAGGCGGACCGCTTGGCGCGCGAGAAGGAAATCCTCGGATTCTTCATCTCGGGTCACCCGCTCGAACGCCACAGGGCCGCGGTGGAGCTGTTCGGGACGCGGACCACGGCGACGCTGGGCACCTGGAGCGAGCACCCCGTCTCCGTGGCGGCGGTCGTGACCGCGGTCAAGCGTCAGATCTCGAAGAAGACGGGCAAGGAGTACGCGCGGCTGACCCTGGAGGACTTCCACGGCACCGCCGAGGCGATCGTCTTCCCGGATGCCTGGTCGAGGCTCAATCAGGCGATCGCCGTCGATGCGTCCCTGCTGCTCGGCGGTGGGTATTCGGCCCGGGATCGCGGCGAGGATACGGCCCCGTTCATCGTCGAGTCGGCCAGGCCCCTTGCGGAGCTGGAGGCCGCCGGTTTCGTGGGGGTCGCGATCAGCTGGCAGAGCCCGGAGGCCCCGGATCCTGCCGTCGCGCGGACCGTGGCCCGGGTCGCCGCCGCCCACCCCGGGCCAGCGCCGATCTATATTGATTGGTCGGACGGGAACGGCACCGCCGTGCGCCTCCGCTCCCGTCGCCTTCGGGTCGAACCCCACGAAGACACACTCCGCGATCTGCGCGAGCTCTTCGGCAGTTCGGCCGTCTCGTTCGTCAGGTCGGAGTAGCCTCATGGCCATGGCCCATGCCCTGGAATTCGAGAAGCCCCTGCAGGAGCTCGAACGGCAGATCGAGGAACTCGAGCGGCTCGGGACGGCCCGAGAAATCGATGTCGATGACGAGCTGTCGGCACTGCAAACCAAGCTGCATGCCAAGCGAGAAGAGATCTACCGCAACCTCACGCCGATGCAGCGCGTCCTCGTGGCGCGTCATCCCCGGCGGCCGTACACACTGGACTACCTCTCCTCGATTTTCACTGACTTCATCGAACTCCACGGCGACCGGCTCTATCGGGACGATCCCGCGATCGTCGGCGGGTGGGCCCGCCTGGGCGGTCATTCGGTCATGGTCATTGGGCACCAGAAGGGCCGTGACACCAAGGAGAACATCAAGCGCAACTTCGGGATGCCTCATCCGGAGGGCTACCGCAAGGCGCTGCGGTTGATGCGCCTGGCCGCGCGCTTCGAGGCGCCTGTGATCACCCTGATCGACACCGACGGTGCCTATCCGGGGCTCGGCGCGGAGGAGCGCGGACAGTCGGAGGCGTTGGCGACCAATCTGCTGGAGATGGCGGTCCTGCCGACGCCGATCATTGCTGCTGTCATCGGAACCGGCGGCTCGGGTGGGGCCCTCGCGATCGGGGTGGCCGACCGGATCGTGATGTTCGAGAACTCGGTCTACTCGGTGATCTCACCCGAGGGATGCGCCGCGATTCTCTGGAAGGATGCCTCACAGCGCGAACGCGCCGCCGATGCCCTCAAGATCACCGCAGCCGATCTGTTGCGGCTGGGCATCGTCGACGAGGTCATTCCCGAACCCCCGGGTGGCGCGCACAGCGACCCCGAGCAAGCCGGTGAGGATCTTCGCGCCTCCCTGCTCCGCCATCTCGGCGAGCTGCGCAAGGTGAAACCTGACCGGCTCATCAAGCGCCGTCACGACAAATTCGCCGCAATGGGCGCGTACCGCGACAACTGATGAGCGGCACCATCGAAGTGCGGTTCAAGGGGAACCGTCGAGGCGCCTTCGCCTGGACGGTGGCCGATGTGTCGCCGCGCGTCGGCACGGCCGTCCTGGTCGAGGCCGAGCGCGGGATCGATCTCGGATTTGTCAACGCCGTCGGCGATGCCGCGGAACAGAAGTGCGGCGGGTGCGACAGTTGCGGTCCCGGTGAATCGAGCGCCGAACCGGAGCGTCGACGGGTGATCAGGTTGGCCTCCGAGGCCGATCAGTCGCTTCATGCGGAGCGCCGGCGCGAGGAGGACCAGGTCCGTGGCGAGGTGACCGCCCGTGTCGCGGCGCTCGGCCTCGACATGCGGATCTCGGACACCGAGTGGCAGTGGGACCGTCAACATCTGACCATCTACTTCACCGCCCCGCGTCGGGTGGACTTTCGGGCATTGGTGCGCGAACTCGCGTCGAGATACCGGACCCGGATCGACCTGCGGCAGATCGGCGTGCGCGAGGAAGCCGCGCGCCTCGGCGGCATCGGGCGCTGCGGCCGGGAGTTCTGTTGCAGCACCTGGCTCACCGAACCCGGCCCCGTCAACCTGACACTCGCCAAGGACCAGAACCTCTCCCTCAATCCGGCACAGATCAGCGGCGGCTGCGGGCGACTGCTGTGTTGTCTCAAGTACGAGCACCAATATTACCTCGACGCACGCAAGCGCTTCCCCAAGGAAGGGCGTGTCGTGCACACGAGCCGAGGTGAGGAACGCGTCGCGGCGGTCGACATCCTGCGCGAGCATGTCGTCCTCCAGGATCCCACTGGTGGCCAGCGAACACTCGCACTGGTCGACTTCACCGCCGAAACGCACACAGGCAGCGCGGCCACCCCGAACACCAACGCACGCCAGGAGCAGTAGATGGCCGGCCGTCCGTACTATCTCACCACCGCTATCGACTATGCCAACGGCGATCCGCACCTCGGTCACGCGCTCGAGAAGATCGGTGCCGATGTGATCGCGCGGTGGCATCGCCTGCGCGGTGATCCGGTGCGGTTCGTGATGGGCATGGACGAACACGGACAGAAGGTCTTCCAGGCCGCGACCGCCGATGGCGGCGCGCCCGAGGCCTGGCTCGAGCGCATTTCGACCCGGTTCGACGGCACCTGGCGTGCACTCCACTGCTCGCATGACGATTGGATGCGCACCACCCAGCCGCGACACACGCGGGCGGTCACCGCCCTGATCGAGCGGATCCGGGCCCAGCATCCGGATCACCTGTACCACGGCGAGTATGCCGGATTGTACTGCGTGGGCTGCGAGGAGTTCAAGGTCGAGAACCAGCTCATCGACGGCCGCTGCGGCGAGCATCCGTCGCGCGACCTGGTCGAGACGCGCGAGCAGAACACCTTCTTCCGCTTGAGCGCCTGGCAGGACGAGGTGCTGCGACTGATCGAATCGGGAGAGTTCCGGGTCGAACCCGCCATCCGCCGCAACGAGATCGTGAGCCTGCTGCGCTCGGGATTGCAAGACATCTCGATCTCGCGCGCGCGCCTGCCATGGGGGATCCCGTTCCCCGGCACCGACGACGAGACGGTCTACGTCTGGTTCGATGCCCTGATCAACTACCTGAGTGCCACTGGCTACCCCGACGCAGGCTGGGAGCAGCTCTGGCCCGCCGATCTGCATGTGGTCGGCAAGGGGATCACCCGGTTCCACTGCATCATCTGGCCCGCGATGTTGCTCGCCGCCGACCTGCCACTCCCGCGCGAAGTGTGGGCGCACGGGTACGTGCAGTGGGGGGGGGCAAAGGTCAGCAAGTCCGAGGGCACCAGCGTCTCGCTCGATGAGGCCATCGCCTACCACGGCGCCGACCCGCTCCGGTGGTTCCTGATGCGGGAGGTGGGCTTCGAGGCCGATGGTGACTTCTCGTTCGATCGATTCGATGTGCGCTACGCGAGCGACCTTGCCGACGGTCTCGGCAACCTGGCCTCTCGCGTGACGGCGATGCTGGTGAAGTACCGTGAGGGGCGCGTGGCCGAGCAGACCGCGCGCACCGATCTCGACGACCGGGCCGACGCGCTGGTCGCGAGTTATGTCACCGCGATGTCGTCGCTGGATCTCCGGGGTGGGGCCACCGCCATCGAGCATCTGGTGACTGCCGCCGACGGGTTCGTCTCGTCATCCGCCCCGTGGGCACTGGCCAAGGCCGGCAGTGATACCGAGCTGGATGCCGTGCTGGCCTCGCTGGCGCGGGCGCTCCTCCGTTTGGCGATCATGTCTGCGCCGTTCATGCCTGAGAAGGCGCACGCACTCTGGGGCGCCCTGGGTCAGGCGGGAGCTCCCGACGCCGCATGGCCACTCGCCGAGTCACCGGAGATGGGTGGCCGGGTGGTCGTGAAGCCGGAGAATCTCTTTCCCAAGAAATGAGAAGACCCCGTCATTGCGAGCCCTGCAAGGGCGAAGCAATCCGGGGGCGTTCCCCACTGTCATTGCGAGCCCTGCAAGGGCGAAGCAATCTCGCGTCCTTCCATGGAGCCCGGCACCGGATTGCTTCGGCCCGTAAGGCCTCGCAATGACAGCGATGCTTCCGACGTCTAGAACTTCACATTCGGCGCCTTCTCCGAGCCTTCGGTCACCTCGAAATATTCACGCGGCTGACCCAAACCGAACATCTTCGCCGTCAGCGACGTCGGGAACTTCCGGATCTTGCCGTTGAACTGTTCGACCGTGGCGTTGTAGTCCTTGCGCGCCGTGGCGATCCGGTTCTCCGTCCCTTCCAGCTGATCCTGCAACTGCGTGAAGTTCGCGTTGCTCTTGAGTTCCGGGTACGCTTCGGAGATCGCGATCAAGCGCGACAACGCTCCCGAAAGCGCCGTGTTGGCGCTCGCCATCTCGCCCAGATCGCCACCCTGCACCGCGGTGCCGACCCGACTCCTGGCCTCCGCAACACCGATATAGATCGTGCTCTCCTGTGCGGCCACGCCCTTGACCGTTTCGATCAGGTTGGGAACCAGGTCGGCTCGGCGCTGCATCTGGGTCTGGATATCGGCCTTGGCGCGATTGACCTGCTCATCGAGTCCTTGGAGCGCGTTGTAGCCGCACCCACTGGCGAGTACGGTAGCGAGGATGACAGCAAACAGCTTGGTGGATCGTGCCTTGGTGAACATCAGGTCCCTCCCGACGGTGAGAATTGATCGACCGCATTGACAAGACTGGACAGTGCATCGAGCAACGACGCAAAGAGGAGCGACGGACAGGCCCACCCGGTGGACCGCCGACGCGCCAACACTTCGCGGATGGTGGCGTCGTCGGCGCCGATCAGCTCCTCCACCGCCGTGACGGCATCGGACGGCGTCGCGCCCGGTGGACGACCGTGGAGTACCGCGACACACCGCAACAAAACGAGGAACTCCGACGCCGAGGTCGTGGCCACCCGACCCAAGGTATCGGGATCATTCCCGAACCGGAGGAAGGCCTGACGCATCCGGAGCAACTTGCCTCGGAACGACTCCTCGAGCGCCCGCCGGAGTTGCTCGGGCTCGACCGTGAGACCAGCGACTGGATCGTCCCCCGCCAGCACCCGATAGGACAATTGCATATCCGTGATCTCGATCGGGAAGACGTCGGTGGCGCACTGCCACTCGGCACGCCCGATGATCAGCGGTGGCGTGCCTCCACGATCGTGCCAGTCGCGCGCAGCCGCCGTGAGCTTCGACAGCACGGCCGGCGCCGGATCGTCGACCACCAGGAGCAGGTTCACGTCCGAATGATCGACCTGCCAGTCGCCGCGTGCCAGCGACCCGTAGAGCACCGCCGAGAAACCAGGGCCGAGGTCCCGGGTGATCGTGGCGATCAGGTCGTCGAGTGCGCTGTTGATCTCAGGTGCTCCTGCTGCCATCAGAATCTCCCCCCGGCACCACCGCCGCTGAAGCCCCCACCGCCACCGAATCCACCGAAGCCTCCCCCCCCCCGCCGAATCCGCCGTGCGAACCGCCGCCGAACCCGCCGCCCCAGATCAACGGGCCGAGCATCGAGCCCCGGGAGCGACGGCGGCGGAGCCCGGAACCGGGGCCACGCGGGCCACCCCCTCCGCGACCGTCCGACATCACCGCCAGGATCGCCACGATCAGGACGACGATCAGGATCAGCACCAAGAGTCCGCTGCCGCGTTCCTCTCGGTCCTGGGGCCGGATCAGCGTCGAATCGGTCGAGCCGAGTTCCCGTGCGAAGAGATCACTCAGCAGCGAAGTGCCGAGGTCGATCGCCCGATCGTAGTCCCCATCGCGGAGCGCCGGGAGCATCGCATCTCGGATCTGGCCGGACCGCGCGTCGGTCAAGAAGCCTTCGGCACCCGACCCGCTGCCGACGAACACCTCGCCGCCATGCTCCGGCGTCCGCGGGACGACCAGCAGGATGGCGGCGGCGTTCCGCCGAGCATCACCAATCGGGAACGCGCCACCAATCCCCCACGACCGACCGATTGCCGTGGTGACATCCACCGCGGCCTGGTCCCCGATCGAGGGGAGGGTCACCACGGCGACCTCGGCCCCTGTGACCTGGCGGAGATGGACCAGCCGATCGTCGATCGTCCGGAGCAGCCCAGGTGTGAGCAAGCCAGCCTGATCCGTCACCATACCGGTCGGACGGGTCGGCACCAGCGAGTCGACCCCCGATTGTGCCGCCAGCGTTCCCGTGGCGGCGAGTTGGAGAGCCAGCCACGTGACCGTAACTTTGCAGGTCGTGCGGTATCGGTGGACGTTCAGGCCGCGTCGCATGCCGTGCAATCTATCCCGAGCCAGGAGTCCCTCGCATGTCACGTCTCATCCTTCCGGTGCTGCTGGCGATGATCACGGTCCCGGCCCAGGCGCAGGATCTCGTCGCCAATCGCACACAAGGCTCGGCCACGGCCCTGGTCACGGTCTATGAGATGAGCGACTTCCAGTGCCCGTACTGCCGTGACTTTGCCGTGAAGACCTTTCCGATCATCGAGGCCGAGTACATCAAGACCGGCAAGGTGCGCTGGGTCTTCGTCAACTTCCCGATCCCACAGCTCCACAAGAACGCCGTGGCCGCCGCGGAGTTCGCGATGTGCTCCGCTCGGCAACAGAAGTTCTGGCCGGCCCATGATCGCCTCTATGCGCGTCAGGATGACTGGGCCGAGCTCACGGATCCGGCACCATACTTCCTCGCTCAGGTCAGCCCGTTGGGGCTCAACGGGCCGGCCACGATGGCGTGTTTGACGAGTGGCACCACACGGGCCACGATCCGGGCCGATGCCGAGGGTGCGGTCAAGTCCGGGGCCGGAAGCACACCCAGCTTCTACATCGAAGGCGGCATGATGGTCGGCAACCATCCGCTCGCTGATTTCCGCCAGGTGCTCGATTCGATCATCGCCACGAAGCAGACCGGACGCTGATTCCATGGCGTTCACGCGGCAAGGGTCACGAGCACGTCGTACAGCGCATGGGTCCATGCCGTGATCCCAAAGCCGCGTGTCAGATACAGTCCGCTGAAGACGAGCCCAGCAATCGCGCGAAAGGCGAAGCTGCCGAGCTCGAGCGGGTCACCAAACGGGCCGATGTAGTGGAACGCCGAGAAGATCAACGCGCCGATGCACGCCGCGAAGATCCCGGCGCTTCGTGGTGGCCACCCGAAGGCGTGCCGACCGAGTGCTGCCAGCGCACCGACGAGCAGGACCCGGAACAGCAACTCCTCGTAGACACCGGCGCCGAGCGACAACATGAGCTGGGTGCCGAGACCGAACGATGCATCGCCACCGATCTGGAGGGGATGCAGCAGCGCCTGGGTCAGTCGCCCCACCACGATGCCCACGAGCACCGCCAGGACGAGCGATTCAAGCAGCATCCCGCCGAAAACAGCGGGACGCAGTCGACCCGGGTGCTTTCGCGAATCGCGGAGCACCAGCCACGCGCCGAGTGCAAAGAGTCCCACGTTGAACAACAACAGCCCGCGGTGTCCGCCAAGCAACACGAACAGCGACTTGAGCAGCACGTCGGCACCGTTGCGTACACCCGCGCTCCGGTCGCCGAGCGCGACCGCAAGCAGTTCGTAGCTCACGAGGAGTGGCACCGCGAACAGGATACTGTATCGTGGCGATCTGGAGCTGTCGAGGTACTCACGCAAGCGCATACCCTTGAAGCTAGTGAGGGTCCAACACCGCCGCGTTTCACGGTCGGAACAGATGGCTGACTCCACGCCGCGCCCGATCAGGGGCTATCGAACCGTTGCGCGAATCGCGGTACCTGTCGTTGGCCGTCTGCTTCGGTCATCCGCTGCGCAAGCCGGGCATCGTGGTCGCCTTGCGGCCGCGGCCGACCTCGAGTCCTGGGCCCATGCGGAGCGCGACGCGACCCGCCAGCTGGTCTGGTTCCACGCCGCCTCCGTCGGCGAGAGTCTCCAGGCTCTCGCGGTCCTCGAGGCGCTCACGGCTCGACGCCCAGATCTCCAGACCCTGATCACCCGATTCTCTGCCTCGGCCGAGCGACTCTCCGATCGATTCGATGTGGATCATATCGGCTACGTCCCCTACGACCGGCATGCCGATGTCGAGCGCGTCTTCCTGGCCACCCGACCCGACCTGATGGTCTTCACCAAGGTGGATGTCTGGCCAGAGCTTGCCACGGGCGCCATCCGGCACGGCGCCCGGACAGCACTGATCGCCGGGACGGTCGACCCAGAGAGCAGTCGCCTGCGGTGGCCCTCGCCGGTGCTCACTCGGGCCGGCTACCGAGCGCTCGAGCGCGTGGGCGCCATCAGCGAGCTCGACGGCGAAGGCC
>JBBSPX010000045.1:0-17569 GCA_038258395.1 Gemmatimonadales bacterium
AGCGTCGCGAAGAGCCGATCCTCGACGAATATCTCGTGCTCACCCGACAGGCCACGCATGATACTTGACTTGCCAGCGTTGGTATAGCCCACCAGCGCCGCGGTGAGCATCGGACTCCGTCCCGAACGGATGGTCTGACGGTGGCGTTCGACGTCCTTGAGCTTCGTTCGGAGCAAGGAAATCTTCTGGCGAATCATCCGTCGGTCGGTTTCGAGCTGCGTCTCGCCCGGGCCGCGCAGCCCGATGCCGCCCCGGATCCGGGAGAGGTGGGTCCACATCCGCTTGAGGCGCGGCAGCATGTACTGCAACTGTGCCAGCTCGACCTGCAGTTGCGCCTCGTGGCTGCGCGCCCGAGTCGCGAAGATATCCAGAATGATCTCCGCGCGGTCCATCACGCGAATGGTGAGGTGCTCCTCGAGCGACTGCCCCTGCACCGGGGAGAGCTCCTGGTCGAAGACCACGAGGGTAGCCTTCGTCTCGAAGCAGAGTGTCGCCAGCTCCTCGACCTTCCCCTCGCCGATCAATGTCGCCGCATGCGCACTGGCGAGTTGCTGGGTCAGTTGACCAACAACCACGGCACCGGCGGTGTCGACCAGCCGACCGAGCTCGGCGAGGTGTTCGTCCATCTTCTGCGCGTCGACCGATCCCTTGCGAGGCGCGGCCACCAGAATCGCCCGCTCGACCGGTGCGGCGACATCGATCATCTGTCGGATGGTGTGTTCTCCCTTGCCTCAGGTGAGTCTGCATCGGTGGCGCGGCTGGCCCACCATCGGAGTCGCTCGGCGATCCGCCGTTCCTGTCCAAACGGTCCAGGTTCGTAGAACACCGCGCCGCGCACCGCGTCGGGAAGGTACTCTTGCGCCACATAGGCCGCCGGATCATCGTGGGCATACCGGTAGCCCTTGCCATACTCGAGAGCCTCCATCAGACGCGTCGGTGCGTTCCGCAGGTGCAGCGGTACCGGGGCGGCCGGGGGGTCGGCCGCCGCGGCCACGGCCGCCTTCCAGGCGACGTAGACGCGATTGCTCTTCGGCGCCGTGGCGAGGTAGACCGTCGCCTCGGCCAGCGCCAACTCCCCCTCGGGCGAGCCCAGGAACTGGTAGGTATCGCGCGCGGCGATCACCACCCCCACCGCCTGTGGGTCGGCGAGTCCGATGTCCTCGGACGCCATCCGGACCAGGCGTCTGGTGACATACAGGGGATCTTCCCCCCCCTGAAGGATCCTGGCGAGCCAGTAGAGCGCGCCCTGTGGATCGCTCCCCCGCACCGCCTTGTGCAGCGCAGAGATCAGATCGTAGTGTTGTTCGCCGCTCTTGTCGAACGGGGCCACTCGGCGGGCCAGGGTGCCAATGATCACCGTGTCGGTGATCTCCCCCCCCTC
This sequence comes from Gemmatimonadales bacterium, assembly GCA_038258395.1. Classification (GTDB taxonomy): domain Bacteria; phylum Gemmatimonadota; class Gemmatimonadetes; order Gemmatimonadales; family GWC2-71-9; genus Palsa-1233. Next base: position 1,382 of record JBBSPX010000045.1, read on the forward strand.
GCCGACATGCTGAGCCGCCGCCTCGAGCACCGTGAGCGCCCGACGCGCATCGCCGTCGGCCACGGTCGCGAGCAGCGCTCGCGCCTCGGCGGTCATGCGGACCGCCCCACCCACACCATGCTCCGATGCCAGCGCACGGTCGATCACCAGCGTGAGCTCCTCGGCCGTGAGCAGTTGCAGCACCCAGACGCGGGCTCGCGAGAGCAGCGCCGCATTCAACTCAAACGACGGGTTCTCCGTGGTGGCGCCGATCAGGGTGACGATGCCCTGTTCGACCGCCGGGAGGAACGCGTCCTGCTGGGCGCGATTGAACCGATGGATCTCGTCGACGAACAGGATCGTGCCCCGTCCAAGCGCCAACCGTTGCTCGGACTCGCGGATCACCTCACGGACGCGAGCCACGCCGTCGGAGACTGCCGAGAACGGCACGAAGTGTCGATCGGTCGTGGTGGCGATGAGACGAGCCAGCGTGGTCTTGCCGGTTCCCGGGGGCCCCCAGACGATGCTACTCCCCACATCGCCTCGGCGGATCGCATCCCCCAGCGCGGCACCGGGATCGAGCAGGGCGCTTTGTCCGACGAATTCTGCGAGGGTGCGTGGCCGCATCCGGCTCGCGAGTGGCGCGGGTGGTGCAAAGAGCGAATCGCTCACTCGGGCATCGCCTCGCGCGCAACCTCGAGCAACGCTTGGTGCTGATTGTCCTCGGGCCGCTCGATGACATGGGCCAGTAAGCGATCGAGCAGCATGCCCAGCGTCGGACCAGCGTCCACGATGCCCGCGTTGATCAAATCGGAGCCCGTCACGGCGAGTTCGCCTCGCTGGAGTGGTTGATGAGCCAGTCGAACCACGAGGACTTCGTTCAGCCAATCGGCCGGCGTGCCGGTCCTGGCATGCCGGATATGCATCAAGTCGTTGGCGGCGCTCCCGACCGAGGAGAGCCATCGACGGATAGCCACCATGCTTCGATCCACCGGCTCGGCTGGCCCGCGGTCGATCGCTCGCCCGCGTGCGATCTCGACCGTGCTGCACTTGAGGCGACGGAGGATCGGTTCAATCGGCTGGCGCCAACTCGCCAGCGCAAGGATCGGATCCTGATCGAGGTGATGGCACGTCGTGATGTGGTCGGCGGGCAACCACACCGTCGCGATGCCGGACTCCTCCCAGAGGCGAGCCAGATGGAGCGGATCGCGAGCGCGCGTGATGCCTTTCCACCACTCCTCGCGGACTCGCTCCGAGGACAGATGCGACGTGTCGGTGGCCTGCCGAATGGCGGCCCGCCATGTGGCAGGGTCGATCTCGAACTCGAAGCGCGCAGCAAAGCGGAATGCCCGGAGGATGCGGAGCCGGTCTTCGGCGAAGCGCGCATCGGGATCGCCGACGGCGCGCACGACGCCCGCCTCGAGATCCGCGCGACCGTGGAATGGGTCGCGGAACTCGCGACGTCCGGGGTGCCATGCGATCGCGTTGATCGTGAAGTCACGCCGGGCGAGATCGTCGTCGAGCGACACGCCGAACTCGACCACCGCATGTCGGCCATCGGTCGTGACGTCTCGGCGGAAGGTGGTCACTTCGTGCAGGACGCCCTCGGGATCCAGTACTCCGACCGTCCCATGTGCGAGGCCGACCGGCACGGTACGCGCGAAGAGCTCGCGCACCTCTGTGGGCGTCGCCGCCGTGGCAAGATCGACATCGGATTGCGGGATTTCGAGCAGGGCATCGCGCACCGCCCCGCCGACGCACCACGTCTCGAAGCCGGCAGACTCGAGTCGTTGCTGGATGGCGAGGACCGGATCGGGAACCGTGATCATCGGTGACGACGGCATTTCAGCTCCCCACACCCCGCCTGCTCACGGCGCGAGGATCCGGATATTCCGGAGCGAGAGCTCGCCGTCGTGGTCGCCCTGGATCGCGATGTGCCCGCGCTCCCGCAGGCCGTAGTGTGGCCACTGGGCAAACTTGCTCGCCGCAACCTTGGCGGTCCAGTCGTCGCTCTGCAGCGTGTACTCCAGCAGTTTCGTGCCGTTGAGCCAATGCTCAACATGATGGCCCTTCACCACAATGCGGGTGGTGTTCCACTCGCCGGCAGGATGCACGACACCGTCGGGGGCCGGGTAGAGTCCGTATGCGGCACCGGCCGACGTGAGTCGGCTTCGACCATCGGGCGCATTGGCATCGTCGAGCAGCTGATACTCGGGCCCGGTCCAGTAGATTTTCGGGTACTCCTCCGTACCGTGATAGTAGATCCCCGCGTTGCCGCCCTTGTCGAGCTTCCAGTCCAGCCGCAAATCGAAGTCGCCGTACTCGGCCCGGGTGACGATGTCGCCAACGGAGGCCGACTTCGTGAGGATGCCATCGACGGCATGCCAGCCACTGGGCATCGTGTCGGACTGGTAGCCCCGCCACGCCGCCATCGAGTGCCCGTCGAACAGCACCTTCCAGCCGGCCTGCTGCTCCGCCGAGGTGAGCATGTTTACGCTGCTGGCGGCATGTGCGCATGCGGATGAGACGACGAGGACCAGCAGGGCGGGCAGCACGGCACGGCGATGGAGATGATGCAACACGGAACCTCCCAGGATTTTGTATTGACGGGGGCGCACCAACTCAGCCGCAGAGCACGCTGCCGCCGTTGACGTTGAGGATCTCACCGGTCACGTGCCGGGCAAGATGTGACAAAAGAAAGACGATCGGACCGGCCACGTCGTCGGCCGTGGCAATCCGACCCACCGGAATGCTGGCCGCCACGCGGGTGCGCCCATCGTCGGCATACGCCGAGGCACTCATCTCGGTATCGACCCATCCCGGCGCGACGGCGTTGACGGTGATGTCGGGGGCGCATTCGATGGCCAGCGACTTCACCAGGGCAATCATGGCCCCCTTGGTCGCCGCATAGTCGGCGTGATTCGCCTCGCCGCGCTGGCCGGCGGTACTCGCCACCATCACCACGCGTCCCTGCCCCTCCATGAGACCGAGGGCGGCACGGGTGACATGGAACACCGAATCGAGGTTCGCCGCGACGGTGCGATGCCATCGCTCGGGGGCCATCCGCGCGAGGGGCGTATCGGCCTGCGGCCAGATGCCATGGTTGACCACGATGGCGTCGAGTCCCCCGAACGCCGCGTGGACCTCACTCATCAGCTGGGCGACCCGTTGCACGTCCGCGAGGTCTCCCCCCCCGACGAACGCGCGACGTCCCAGTCCGCGTATCGTCCGCGCCACGGCGTCGGCCTCGGCCCGACGAGCGTGGTAGAGCACCCCGACGTCGGCGCCGGCACGTGCGGCCATGAGCGCCGTGGCCTGTCCGATCCCCCGGGAGCCCCCGGTGACCAGGATCCGCTGCCCCGCCAGGGAGATCATGCGCCGCATTCCGTGGTGAGGATTGCAGCGATCCCGTGCTGGATGGCGAGGTGCAATTCCTGGGTCTGGGCAACGCTCGGGGCCTCGACCACAAAGGCGTGGTCGACCAAGGGCAGGACACTCCCCCCCCCGCTACCCAGGAGCGCCACGCTGACCATCCCGAGTGCCCGCGCGGTCGTCACGGCCTGGACGATGTTGGCCGAGGCGCCCGACGTGCTATGCACCACGAGGACGTCCCCGGGGCGTGCCAGCGCCTCGAGTTGCCGCGCAAACACCTGCTCGAATCCGAAATCATTGGCCGCCGCCGTGAGGATCGAGCTGTCGGTGGTCAGGGCGATGGCCCGGAGTGCGCGACGCTGGCCGGGGGCAAAGCGGACCACGTACTCCGCCGCGACGTGCTGCGCATCGGCCGCTGAACCGCCATTCCCGACGAAGAAGAGCGTTCCGCCAGCCGCCAGGGCCGCCCGCATCGCCGCCACGATCGGTGCCAACTCCGATGCGCGCACCGCGGTCTGTCGCGCCGCACCTGCGAGATCCTCGAGGCCGGCCGCGAGCTGCGCGACATCGCTCACGCCCCCCCCCACATTCGACGGACCCGATCGATCAACCCATCACGCGCCGGCAGGGGATCGACCTCATAGAGCGCCTCGTCCCGCAGGATCGCCCGGGGGTTGGTATCGAGGAGCAGCATCGCCTGGTCCGCCCCCTCATGATCGGCGAGCCAATCGACGGCGGTGGCGATGCAGCGCTCATCGCCATGGTTGTCCCCAGCCAGGATGTCCGCGAGGCCGGCTCGCACAAGCGCGCGCGCGCGGTCGCCCCTGGCACGTGGCTGGGTGAGCGTGGTGGCATCGATCTGCATGACGGCGCCGAGCTGGCGCCAGACTCGCACCGTCTCGACCGAGCACGAGGAGTACCGTTCTGGATGCGCGAGCACCGGCACCAGATCGTGATCCATCACCTCGCGGAGGGCCCGTGCCACGATCTCGGCGGGCACCATCCTGGTGAACTCGACGAGCAGGTAGCGGGTACCACCGAGCGTCACCTTCCGCTCCCGCATCCGCGGGGAGAGCGGACGGTCGAGCATCACTTCGGCGCCACGGTGCAGCGTCATCCCCTCAGGCACCACGGGGAGCAACTCGTCCCAGCCGCGCTCGTATGCCTCGGGAAAACCCTCTCCAGCACGGGAGGCGAGTAGGTGCGGGGTGAGCGCCACGTCAGTCACACCAAGCCGCACAAATCCCTCGAGCACGCGGACCGACTGACTGACGCTGCGGGACCCGTCGTCCACGGCCGGGAGGATGTGCGAGTGGAGATCGATCATCCGGTCGCCGTGACCACGTGCCGGAGCCCGACCGCCGCGTCGAGAAGCGCTTCAGGCGCGTCACGCGCCACCTCAAGGAGAGCCAACGTGATGAGCGCGTCGGCGGCCAGCAGATCAAGCGCCCGCTCGCGGCGCGAGCCATCGGCCATCGACGCATCGAGCGCCAACCGACTCGCAGTCGCCAGCCCGGAGGGTCGCGCTGACTCTGACGCCTGCTGCAAGTACGCCCGCGCGCGCTCGGCCAGCGCATCCGGGGCGCCGGTCGCATCGGCCGCGAAGCGCTCTATCGACGTGGTCATGATGTGGTCCATGCCTCGAGTATCGGCCCGAGCGATTCGGTCGCCACCTGTTCGGCGCTGGTATCGAGCGAGCCGGACGCGAAGCTCTTCCGGCCGCCGCCGCGCCCGCCATGTGTGCTGGTGAGCAACTTGATCAAGGCATTGGCGTCCTTCCCCGCGACGATCAGGTCATCGGACACCGCCACCGAGATGGCGTTCGGCAGGGTGGGATTGACCAGGGCGAGCACCGCCCCCTTCGGGTTGGCTGCCCGGAACTGATCCGCCAGTTCCCCGAGCACGCCCCGCTCCTCGGCCACAGTCGACTGCACATGGAGCCGAATGGCACCGGCCTCGATCACCCGAGCCCCTGCCCCCCCCCCGGCCTTGAGCGCCTCCGTGAGTCGGGATTCAAGCTTCTCCCGCTCGGCCAGCAGCGACTCGAGTTTCCGCTCGACCTGGTCAGGCTGTGCCTTGAGCGACGCGGCGAGCTGCGCGATTCGCGCATCAACCGCCCGCACCGCCTCATAGGCGCCTCGACCCGTGACCGCCTCGATCCGACGCACGCCGGCGGCGACCCCCCCCTGACTGGTGAATCGAAACAGGCCGATCTCGCCGGCCGAGGCGACATGCGTTCCGCCGCAGAGCTCGATCGAGTCGCCAATCGTGACGACGCGCACCAGGTCGCCGTACTTGTCGGCGAAGAACGCCATCGCACCCAGCGCCAATGCCTCGGGGAGGGTGCGCTCCTGAATGTCGGTCGGAGCGTTCTGAAGCACGAGTTCATTGATGGCCGACTCGATCTCCTCGAGTTGGCCCGCGTCGATCGGCCCATGATGCGAGAAATCGAAACGGAGGCGTCCTGGTTCGACCAGCGACCCCTGCTGGCGGACATGCTCCCCGAGCGCCTGGCGCAGCGCCATGTGGGCGAGGTGGGTGGCGGAGTGGTTGCGTTGGATCTCACGGCGGCGGTCATGATCGACCCGCGCCGTGACCGGGCCCGGCGCGAACCTTCCCTCGAGCGCCCCGACGAGGCGCTGCCCATACTCGGCGTCCTTCTGCACATCCTCGACAACGAACCGCCACCCCTCGCCCTCAACCACGCCGGTGTCGGCAACCTGCCCACCCGACATGGCATAGAAGGGCGATTCGGCCAGGAGGAGTACACCGTGCCCGGCCGACTGTAAATCGCTCGCAACAGTGGTTTCAATGACCAGTTCTTCGTACCCGACAAAGGTCGTGGGACGGAGTAGTCGAGCCTTGACTACCTGAGCGGCGGCGCTGACCGAGATTCCGATCGTGGCGGTCGCGGCGGCTCGACTCCGCTCCCGCTGGGCCGTGAGCGCCCGCTCGAAGCCATCGAGCTCGACGCCCACACCTCGCTCGCCCGCGATGAGCTCGGTCAGGTCAATCGGGAAGCCGAAGGTGTCATAGAGCAGGAAGGCATCATCGCCGGAAATCGTGGTGACACCACTCGCAAAGAGCTCGTCCAGCCGGGTCAACCCGGCCTCGATGGTTCGGAGGAACGAGATCTCTTCCTTCCGGATCCATTCGGTGATGTCATCCTGTCGTTCGAGGAGTCCGGGGTAGGCATCGGCCATCAGCGACACCACGGTCGGGACCAGCTCGACCAGCGTCGGCTCGCGCCGGCCGAGCAGCCAGGCGTGGCGTACCGCACGGCGAAGGATTCGGCGCAGCACGAACCCGCGCCCCTCGTTGCTCGGGTGGACACCGTCGAGGAGCAGGAAGCTCACCGCGCGTGCGTGGTCGGCCAGCACCCGGTAGGACACACCGGTCCCTTCGGGGCCACCAGGATACGGCGCACCGACCAACTCCTCAACCACCGCGATGAGCGGCCGAAAGAGATCGGTGTGGAAATTGTCGGTCTCGCCCTGCAGCACCGCCGCGATCCGCTCGAGGCCGGCGCCGGTGTCGACGCTCGGCCGCGGCAACGGCGTCATGGTGCCATCGGCCGAGCGATCGAACTGCATGAAGACAAGATTCCAGATCTCGAGAAACCTGCCGGCCTCTGCCTGCCGCTCGAACTCGGCCTGCCCGAGCGAGGCGAGCTCGGCGCCGGGCACCCATTCCAGATCGACAAAGATCTCCGAACAGGGTCCGCACGGGCCGGTGTCGCCCATCTGCCAGAAATTGTCGGCATCCCCGAGACCATAGATCCGGTCTGCTGGCAGTCCGCTGATTTCCTGCCAGAGGGCGCGCGCCTCATCGTCGGTGTGGTGTACCGTGACACGGAGCCGATCGGCGGGCAATCCCAACCATTCGGGCGAGGTGACAAACTCCCACGCGAACGCGATCGCATCGCGCTTGAAATAGTCGCCGAACGAGAAATTGCCGAGCATCTCGAAGAAGGTGTGATGCCGGCGCGTGATGCCGACTTGCTCGAGGTCGTTGTGTTTCCCTCCCGCGCGAACACACTTCTGGCACGTCACCGCGCGGGCATACGGGCGCGGATCCTGCCCCAGGAAGGTGCGCTTGAACTGCACCATGCCGGCGTTGGTGAAGAGGAGGGTGGGGTCGTCGGCAGGAACCAGCGAAGACGACGGCACCCGGGTGTGCCCGCGGGTCGCGAAAAACTCAACAAACTGGCGGCGAATCTCGGCAGCGTTCATAGCCCGGAAAACTAACCGGGACACCAGCCCATCCGCCCTGATGCCGGTGGCGGCTCAGGTGGCAACGAGTCGATCCACCGCCTCACGGGCGCGCGAATCCACGAAGCCGCGCCGCATGAAAAACGCCGCCAGCCGACGCTGGCGCGCCGCCCGAGGGATGCCGGCCATCGCGGACGCCCGTCGTTCGGCCATTTGGAGGGTGCGAGGCCACGGGTCGTTGGCCGGATCGGAGAGGAGTGCCACGACCGTCCGATCGACGATCGAGCGGTCGACGCCGAGGGAGGCCAGATCACGCTTGAGCCGGGAAGCGCCACGCCCACGACCGGCCCGGGCGACCACATACTGCTCGGCAAAGGACTCGTCATCGAGCAGACGGAGACGCTCGAGACGGGCCATGGCGGCCGTCACCGCATCATCCGAGTGCCCCTTGTGCAACAATTTGCGCCGGATTTCGAAGTGTGAATGCGCCCTGCGTTCCACCAATCGCAGTCCGGCGCGGACCGCACCCTCCTCCTCCGCAGCCGCATCGAGAAGCGCCACCCCGCCGGACGGGATGACGCCACCCTCGGTGAGGCCCAACTGTCGGATCACATCGGCCGGCACGGTCCAGGCCGGCCGACCGTCGATGATCACCCGAATGCTTTCGCGCCGCCTTGGATCGGACTCGAGGCGATCGACGATCATTCGTCGTCATCCTCCGCCACCGCCGGCACCGCATCGGCTCCGTCGGCCCCATCGGCCCCGGCAATCCCTACCGCACCAATGCCGAGGATGTCCTTCACCTTCACCTCGACCTCGTCCGCCAGCGCCGGATTGTCCTTCAAGAAGAGCTTGGCGTTCTCACGGCCCTGACCGATCCGCTGATCGCCGTAGGAGTACCAGGCGCCCGACTTCTGGATGATGCCATTCTCGCTGGCGAGATCGACCAGCAAGCCGACATGCGAGATCCCCTCGTCGAACATGATGTCGAACTCGGCCTGCTTGAACGGTGGTGCCACCTTGTTCTTGACCACCTTGACGCGGACATGCGAGCCGATGATCGCGTCGCGCTCCTTGACCGGGCCGATTCGGCGAATGTCGAGACGCATCGAGGCGTAGAACTTGAGCGCCTTGCCGCCGGTGGTGGTCTCGGGATTCCCGAACATGACACCGATCTTCTCGCGGAGCTGATTGATGAAGACCACGGCGCACTGGGTGCGGTTGATGGCGCCGGCGAGCTTCCGGAGGGCCTGACTCATCAGGCGCGCCTGCAGACCCATATGGCTGTCGCCCATCTCGCCCTCGATCTCGGCCCGCGGCACCAACGCCGCGACCGAGTCGATCACCACCAGCTCGACCGCACCCGAGCGCACCAGGATCTCGACGATCTCGAGTGCCTGCTCACCGGTATCGGGCTGGGACACCAACAGGTTGTCGACATCGACCCCCAGCTTCCGGGCATACTCGATATCGAGGGCGTGCTCCGCATCGACGAACGCCGCCACACCGCCGCCCTTCTGGACGTTGGCGACGAGATGGAGACAGAGGGTCGTCTTGCCCGAGCTCTCCGGCCCGTAGATCTCGGTGATCCGGCCACGCGGGATCCCGCCGATCCCGGCGGCGGCATCGAGATTGAGTGCACCGGTCGAGATCGCCCCGATCTTCACCCGAGGACCATCGCTCCCCATCCGCATGATGGTGCCCTTGCCGAGCTGCTTCTCGATCTGGGAGATGGCGAGGTTGAGAGCCTTCTTGCGGTTGTCGTCGGATGCCATGGGAGCCTCGGAAAGAGAGAGTTTAGGCGCGACCGTCAGGTCGTGCGGCAATGCGAGAAACGAGACACGAGAAATTAGAAGGGAGAAGGGAGAAGCGAGAAGCGAGAAGCAGCCACCGCCCGAACACGCACCAAAGTATAGCCGAACTTACCCCGAAGCAAGCCCCAGTTATGGCGCGTTTTGCGCCATGTCGAGACATTTTAGCGCCAGCCAGGTCTCCAGGCGTCCTCCAGGTGCTCCACCTTGCCCAGTCCGTCTGGGCGTTCGAGGGTCATCACATCGAACCGATACCGGTCTCCGCTCCGGCCGTGGAGCAGGATCCAGCTCCAGGCGGTGCGCTCGATGATGTAGCGCTTTCGCCGCCCGACGGCCTCGGCCCCGGTCCCGCAGGTATTGGAACGGCGGAGCTTGACCTCGATGAAGGCGACGATGTCGGCTCTCCGAGCGATGAGGTCGAGGTCGTGGCGCCCCATGGTCCATCGGTGCGCCTCGACGCGCCAGCCCCGCTCGATTAGCCAGCGGCCCGCGGCCTCTTCGGCCTCCAGCCCCATGCGATGCCGAGCGTCGGTCCAATCCGCCGGGTCAATGCGCATGGGAGGCAAGCAAATATTTAGGCGCGAGAGCCTGCCCCGAGCGTCGTCGAGGGGTCAGGTCGTGCGGCAATGCGCGAATGCATTTAGGCGCGACCGTCAGGTCGTGCGGCCAGGCGAAGAGGTGGTGGTGAGATCGCATGCGAGAGGATCGCCTGAATGCGCCGGAGGGGTGGGATCAATCGACGGCAGGCGGGTACCAAATAGTGAGAGGCCGGGGTTTCTCGCCGTGCCGATCGACCTGACGGTCGATCCTAAGGAATCACGTGTACTCCTCCAGCTGATGCAGGCCGATGTTGATGTCCCGCGGCTTGCTTCCATTGGGCGGTCCGAGGATGCCGGCGTCGTGGAGCTGATCGATGATGCGGGCGGCGCGACCGTAGCCGACGCCGAGCCGCCGCTGCAGCAGCGATGTGCTGCCGCCCTGATGCTGGATGCAGGTTTCGGCCGCTTGACGGAACAGCGCGTCGCGGCTCTCGTCGCCCTGCCCCCCCCCGCCCGCCTCGCCGTCGTTGGCCATCGTGCGCACCAGATCGAGGATATCGGGTTCTGCCTCCTGACCTGCCGGGATCCCGCCATCGCGCAGCAGCGCGTACCATGCCATCACGCGTTCGGTCTCGTCGGTACTGATGTAGGCGCCCTGGATCCGAACCGGATCGTTGCGGCCCGGCGGCGTGAAGAGCATGTCGCCATTGCCGAGCAGCGCCTCGGCGCCGTTCTGGTCGAGGATGGTGCGGCTGTCGACCTTGCTGGCCACCCGAAACGCCATCCGACTCGGGAAGTTCGCCTTGATCAGGCCCGTGAGCACATTCACGCTCGGGCGTTGCGTCGCGAGAATCAGGTGGATCCCGATCGCGCGTGCCTTCTGCGCCAACATTGCGAGCGGCGTCTCGACTTCGCCTTGCACCGTCATCATCAGATCCGCGAGCTCGTCGACGATGACCACGATCATCGGCAGTTCGCCGTCCTCATACTCCTCACGCCATTCGGCCTCACCCTGCGGCGCGGTCCCGTCGGACTCGCGTGCGATCGTCGTCAGGGTCGGCCGGGCCGATTCCGGATTCCGCATCCGCCGACCGTCACGCACCTTGGCGTTGAAGTCGCCGAGTTGACGTGCCCCGTTGGCGTGCAGGAGCTCGTAGCGTCGGTTCATCTCTTAGACCGCCCACTTGTGCACCGCCGCGGCGTGGTGATTGTCGGTCACGACCTTGTGCTTGAGATGGGGCAACTCGTTGTACATCGAGAGCTCGACCATCTTCGGGTCGATCATCAGGAGCCGCAGTTCGCGCGGAGTGTAGCGATAGATCAGGGAGGTGATGATCGTGTTGATCGCGACCGACTTGCCGCTTCCGGTGGCACCCGCCACCAAGAGGTGGGGCATCTGGGCGAGATCGGCAATGACCGGCTTCCCCTGGACATCGCGTCCGAGCGCCACGGGCAGGATGGCGCGCGAATCCGTCCAGGCGTCGCTCTCCAGCAACTCGCGCAACGTCACCATCCGCGGACTCGGGTTCGGGATCTCGACCCCGACCGCGCCACGACCGGGGATCGGTGCCACCCGGAGCGAGTGGGCCCGCATCGTGATCGCCAGATCATCGGCGAGCGCCACGATCCGCCCCGCCTTGACGCCTGCCGCCGGGACAACCTCGAACTGACTCACGGTCGGACCACTGGTGATTCCGGCGAGGGTGCCCTTCACCTTGAACGTTTCCAAGGTGCTGATCAGCAACTCACCGAGGCGCAGGAGTTCAGCTTTGTCGGCCGAGACGTCGGCATTCGGGGGCATCGCGAGCAGATCAACGGGTGGCAGCGCGTCGTCGGTCGACGTCCTCGGCGGCAGCCGCGGCGATTCGTCGGCCTCCAGCAATCCGACGGCCCGGGCCGTGGCGCGCTTCGCCGTGCCCGTGACCTTCGCCAGCAGCCCGGTCGATGCCGCGCTTTCGTCGTCAGCTGCCACGCGATCGGCGCTGCGGATGACGGGTTCGGCAGATGGCGCGGCGTCCGGGGACTTCGGACCCTCCTCGAGACGCTTGAGCGGATGCCAGGCCACCGTGGCGAGCGTGGCGGCGGTCATCGCCACGAAGCCCGCGATCAATCCTCCCGCCACACCGATCGAGTCCAGCGCCCCGCGCGCAAAGAGCCCCGGGAACCAGCCCACGGCGCGCGCCGCGACGTGCCATTCCGCGAGCGGCAGCAGGAAGTCCGCCTGCGTCACATTGGCCAGGACACCGATGAGGTAGGGAACGAGGAAACTGTTGGCGCCGATCAGGATCGCGGCACGCTTCTGGTCGAGGGCCCCCAGCCGGCCGAACCCCGCAAGACCGATCGCAAGAAAGAATACCGGAACGCCCACGGCCCCGAGCCCCAGCCCCCGCCAGAGCAGCGGGCCGACGGCGGCCCCGACGGGACCGGTGAGCGGCAATGGCAGGAGCGTGAGCAGGAAGAAGAGCCCCACCGCGAGGGCCAGCGTAGCCCCCAGGCGGCGGCGATCGGGCATGGTCATGCGCTCCCCCCCCCATGGTTCGGCAGCGTGACACGGTGATCGTGGAAGACGGGCACCAGGTCTCCGAGGAGATCGACACGCGCGGCGAATTCGACATCGGCCCCCAGCTCACGGGTCCGGAGCTCCCGACCGGCCTGCGACAACGCGAACACACGCCCGATTCGGTCGCCGTAGGATCGGACCAGGTCGACCGCCGCGATCGCGCTGTCGTTGAGGCCCTTCCGCGTGCGACGCCCGCCCATCGCGGCGCGAACCAGGCGGCCGGCAATGTAGGCATCGTCGAGTCCGAAGCCGGTCTCGCGGCCGGCACAGAGGATCAGGAGTCGACCGTGTTCCTCGAGCAAGGTGCGGGCGCGCTCACCGGCCGCCGACAGGTTGACCGCCGCCGCAACGATCACCTCGCGTGCGCCGTGCGTGGCAAGCAGGGCACCGGTGCCGTTGGTCGTCTTGAGGATGAGGGTCTTGCCGGCGACCCGCTCCCGAGTCATCTCACGAGGCGAGTTGCCCGCCTGGAACCCCGGGATCGGGTCGAGGTGACGCTCGCCCGCGAGGAGCACGTCGTTGCGCTCAAGCGAGTGCAGCAGCCGCGCGGCGGCCTCGGTGTCGGCGACCGGGATCACCGCCTTCGCCCCATTGGCCAACGCGGTGCAGATGGTGGTGGTGGCACGCAGCACATCGATGACCACCACAGCCCGGCCGGCAACGTCGGCTGCGGCGACGTCGTTCGGCGCGAAGGCCACATCGATCATTCGGCCGGGCTCAGCTCGGGCTTGAGGAGCTGGGGTTCGCGCTCGAGGAACTTGGTGTCGATCTCCCCGCGGACGAAATCGGGATGGCGAATCACCCGGGCGAGGAACGGGATCGTGGTCGTGACGCCCTCGAGAATGAACGAGTCGAGTGCCTGCCCAAGCCGGACCAGTGCCTCCGCGCGGTCGCGACCGTGCACGATCAGCTTCGCGAGCAACGAGTCGTAGTACGGGGGCACGGTGTAGCCGGCGTAGACATGGGTATCGACCCGGACGCCTGGGCCACCCGGAGGGTGGTACGCGGTGATCACGCCCGGGCTCGGCTGGAAATTGCGATAGGGATCCTCGGCGTTGATGCGCACCTCGATGCTGTGACCCGAGAGCTCCACCGGATAGCTCGGCAGCGGCTCGCCGGCCGCCACGCGGATCTGCTCCTTGACGAGGTCCCAGCCGGTCACCATTTCGGTGACGGGGTGCTCGACCTGGATCCGGGTGTTCATCTCCATGAAATAGAACGAGCCATCCTCGTCGAGCAGGAACTCCACGGTGCCGGCGCCCACGTAGTCGATCGCCGATGCGAGCTGCACCGCGGCATCGCCCATCTGCTGACGGAGCTCGGGGGTCAGCGCGGGCGAGGGTGACTCCTCGATCAACTTCTGATGCCGGCGCTGCACCGAACAGTCACGCTCTCCCAGATGGATCACCCGGCCATGCGTGTCACCGAGCACCTGGATCTCGACGTGGCGCGGGCGGGCCAGGTACTTCTCGACATAGACATCACCATTCCCGAAGGCCGACAACGCCTCATTCTGCGCCAGCGAGAAGAGTTGGCCGAACTCCTCCGCATCGCGCGCGATGCGCATACCCGTCCCCCCCCCGCCAGCGGTTGCCTTGATGATCACCGGGAAGCCGATCTCGCCGGCCACCTCGAGGGCCTCATCGGCATCCTCCATCACCCCGGGCGAGCCAGGCACGGTCGGCACATCGGCGGCCTGCGCGAGGCGCCGGGCGGAGGCCTTGTCGCCCATCTGTCGGATCTGATCACCCGTGGGCCCGATGAAGGCGATTCCCGACGCGACGCAGGTGTCCGCGAACTCGGCATTCTCTGCGAGGAAACCGTACCCGGGGTGGATGGCGTCGGCGCCGGTGACTTCGGCGGCGGCAATCAGGTTCGGGATTCGGAGATAGGACAGCCGCGACTGGGGCGGCCCGATGCAGAGGTCGTCATCGGCAAACCGCACGTGCAGCGATTCCCGATCGGCCTCGCTGTAGACGGCCACCGTCTCGACACCGAGTTCGCGGCAGGCTCGGATCACCCGCAGCGCAATCTCCCCTCGATTGGCCACCAGGACCTTTCGGAACATCAACGCCGTCCCTGGGTACCGAGGTCGTCGAACGTCCGGTCGCTTGCGGCGCTGATCCCGGAGACGCGGAGCGCGAACTCGTTGGGCAGGGTCGCATGGAACACAGCATCCTCGTACGAGATGGCTCCCTCGGTGTACCAGCGCATCAGCGCCTGATCGAACGACTGCATGCCATAGGTAGCGCCGCCCTCCGCGATCAGGTCCGGGATCGAGAGCGCCTTCTGGGTGTCGCGCATGTTGTCGGCCACGGCGGCGGTGTTGATCAGGATTTCTGCGGCCGGTACCCGTCCCTTGCCATCGGCCTGGGGCACGAGTCGCAGCGAAATGATGGCCGCGAGTGCCGTCGAGAGCAGCATGCGGATTTCACTGTGCTGGTGCGGCGGATAGAACGAGAGGATACGCGAGATCGTCTGCGTGGCATCGGTGGTGTGAATGGTCGAGAGGACCAGGTGACCGGTGTCCGCGGCCTTGAGGGCCGTGTCCATCGTGTCCTGGTCCCGGATCTCGCCGATCAGGATGACATCGGGATCCTGTCGGAGCACATGCCGAAGCGCGTGGGTGAACGACAGGGTGTCATTGCCCACCTCACGCTGCGAGACATTGGCATGCTGGTCGCGATGCAGGAACTCGATCGGATCCTCGACCGTGATGATGTTCACGCGGCGGTGCCGGTTGATGTGCTCGATCATCGCCGCAAGGGTGGTGGACTTGCCGCTCCCCGTGATCCCCGTGACGAGCACGAGCCCACGTGGCCGCATCGCGACATCCTCGAGCACGCGCGGCAACTGCAGCTCCTCGATCGTCCGCACCTCGTAGGGAATCCCGCGGAGCGCAAACGCGACGGTGCCACGCTGCTGATAGACGTTCGTCCGGAATCGCCCGATGCCCGGCACACCGATCCCGAAGTCGGCTTCCTTCGTTTCGGTGAATTCACGGATCTGTCGCGGTGTCATCAGCGATTCGGCGAGCAGCTTGAGCTCCTCGGGCTTGAGCGGCGGTTGTTCGAGGACGACCAACTGCCCGTTGATCCGGACGGTCGGGGGACGCCCGGCCTTGAGCAGAAGGTCCGAGGCGCTCCGTCGAACCATCTCGATGATGGCCGCGCGAAACTGGAAGCCTGCCGCGGCGGGCGGATCTTCGGGCAGGTCGGTTCCCTCGAGGTCATCAACCATTGGGATCCACCCGATACAGCACCTGCCCATACTCGACCGGCGAGGAGTCGTCGACGCAGACTTCGCGTACGACACCTGAGACTTCGGCCTCGATCTCGTTCATGATCTTCATCGCCTCGATGATGCAGACCGTCTGGCCCGGGCTCACTCGCGCGCCCACGCGCACATAGGGATCGCTCCCGGGCTCCGGCTGCATGTAGAAGGTGCCGACCATGGGGGACTTGATCTCCTTGAGCGGCGTCGCGGGCGTCGGGACCGTCGTGTCGGGGGCCGGCGATGCGGCAGCAGGCAGGCCCGGTGCCAGTGCGGCAGGGGCTGCCGACGCATGCGCCACCATCGGGACACCGTGGTTGGCGCGGGTGATCGTCACGCCGGTGCCGAAGAATCCCTTGAGCTCGATCGCGCCGAGCTCGGGGTGATCATGGAGCAGCTTGGCGAGGCGACTCACGTCGCGCATGTCGATGCCCTTGAGACCA
>JBBSPX010000046.1:0-17230 GCA_038258395.1 Gemmatimonadales bacterium
CACCCACACCCCCACCCACCCCACTCCGCGTGATGCATGTCGCCAGCGGACGCGAGTGGCGGGGTGGCCAGCGGCAGGTCCTGCTCCTCGCTCGAGGGCTCGCGGGAGTGCCTGATATCGAGTCGGCTGTCCTCACCGGCGACGACACCGTGCTCGCCGAACGGTGTCGGGCCGCAGGCGTCGTGGTGCACGGGGTGACGTGGTCGATGGGACTCGATCCACGTGTCGTTCGTGGGCTCCTCGCTCGACTCGACCCCGACACCATCGTGCATGCGCATGATCAGCATGCCCACACACTGGCCGATGCCGCAGCACGAATTCGGGGCGGACGGGTGGTCGTGACCCGCCGCGTCGAATTCCCGATCCGCCACCCCGCGCGCTGGCGCCGAACGACACACGCCATTGCGCTTTCTCGAGCGGTGGCCGCTCGGCTCAAAGGCATCGGTCTGCCCGATGACCACATCACGATCATTCCGCCTGGTGTCGAGCTGTCGGATCGGATGGCCGCACAGGACTGGCCTGTCGAGGTCCAGCTCCCAGCCGATGGCGCGCCCTTCATCCTGTGTATCGCAGCACTCACCCCGGAGAAGGGGCTCGATGTGCTGTTCGATGCCGCCGCGCGCCTCAAGGCGGATTGCCCATCTCTAACCTGGATTGTCTTGGGCGAGGGCCGGGACCGGAAGGCCCTCGAGCGGCGTCGCACCGAGCTCGGACTCGAACAGGTCGTCGGCCTGCCCGGGCATATCGAGCGTCCCGAGGCAGTGTTGGCCAAGGCGACCCTGCTGGTCCAGCCCTCGCGGAGCGAAGGGTTCGGTTCCTCGGTCCTCGATGCCCTCGCCCTCGGTATCCCGGTCGTCGCCAGCGATGCCGGTGGCCTGCCCGAATCGTTGGCCCAGGGTGGCGGCCTGCTGGTTCCCGCCGGCGACGCTGGCGCGCTGGCCGATGCGGTCCAAAGCCTGCTCACTGATCCCGCACAACGCGAGCGACTGAGCGGCGATGGCCGCGTCGCCGCCGAAGCCTTCTCGATTCCCAAATTGGTGAGCCGGACGGTCGAGGTATATCGTTCCGCTGCCATGACCATACTGCCACCGTGATCTACATCTGCATCCCGACCCGTGATGAGGCCGCCACCATCGGCCTCGTGCTCTGGAAGTTGCGCCAGGTCCTGGGCGACAGTCGACGCGAATACCAACTCCTGGTGGGAGACGACGGCTCGACCGACGCCACCCGCGAGGTGCTCGAACCGTACCAAGCGGCGCTGCCGCTCACGGTCCTCCGATCCGAGACAAGCCGGGGCTACGCCGCGACGGTCGAGCGGCTGTTGCGTGAGGCGCTCGACCGCTCGGATCGGCACAAGCGTGACGTCGCGATCCTCTGGCCGGCCGACTACACCGTCGAGCCGGAAGCGATCGAGGACCTCCTCAAGAAGTTCGATTCGGGTGCCGACCTCGTCGTCGGCGAAGCCACCGTGCTCGGCGAAGAGGATCGGGGTCGTCGCATGATCCGCCGGTGGGCACCCATCCTCCTCGGCCGCCGGACCCGTGTGCCTGGCATCCGGGATGTCGTCTCCGGGGTGGCCGCCTTTCGACTCGTCGCGCTCAGGCAGGCATTTCGCAGCCGGACCGATCGCTGGCTCGCCACCGACGGTTGGGCGGCGAACGCCGAGCTCATCGCCTGGGCCGCTGCGGGAGCGCGACAGGTCGAGGGCGTGCCAATCACGGTTCGCGCCGACCGGCGTCAGCGACCCTCGCGGATCGCACCGTGGCCCCTCGCTCGTGAGCTCTGGCAGGCTCGTGCGCACCTTGAGACACCCCCACGCTCCGGACCGGTCCGGGATCGCCAACCCGAGAGCCGATCCGGAGCCAAGGAAACGACCCGATGATCGTCACCTCGATGCTTCTCCTGCTCCAGGCCGCCGCCGGTCCGACGCCTGCCGTTCCGTTCAGCGTCGGCGAGCGACTCGAATACCGCGGCAAGTTCGGCTTCATCAACGCCGGCTCGGCCATCCTTGAGGTCGGCGGCGTCGAGCCGGTTCGTGGCGTCCCGAGCTGGAAGTTCAACTTCACGACCGAGGTATCGACCTTCGCGTACAAGAACCGGTCGGTGTTCACCTCGTGGACCGGGCAGCCCGACTGGATCTCTCGCAAGTTCGTCAAGGATGTGACGGAGAACGACAAGAATCGCCACGAGGAATTCCTGATTCATCCGGATTCCGGCTTCTACCGTCGCAACGCATCGCCGGAGAGCAAGCCGACCTCGCAGGCGCCCCTCGACGATGTTGCGTTCTTCTACTGGATCCGCACCGTGCCACTCGAAGTCGGCAAGACCTACCAGTACAACAATTACTTCCGTGCCGAGCAGAATCCGGTGGTGGTCAAGGTCGAGAAGCGCGAGGAAAAGGAGATGCCCGACGGCAGCAAGGTGCAGACGCTCCTGCTCCGGCCGATCGTCGACGAGGAGAACGGCATGTTCTCCAGGAAGAGCAAGGCCAAACTCTGGCTCACGGACGATGCACGCCGGATTCCGGTCGAGATCGAGACCAACCTCTTCATCGGCACCCTCAAGCTGATCCTCACGTCCGTGACCCCCGGTCGCGGCGGCTGATGGCTGCGCCCGAGGCCGACCTCTCCCGCGTCCGGACCGTGCCGTTCGCGGGACGCGATAATCGGGTCGGTCCGGCTCAGTTCGCCACTCCACCACGCGACGATCGCTCGTTCCCCGCCTTCCTCGATTCGCTCCCCGACGTCCTCGCGGCCGCGCAGTTGCGCCAGACCATCGATCACCTCGCCGCGGCCACCCGCGCCCGGCGTGGCGTGGTCCTGCTTCTGGGCGGTCATGTCATCAAGACCGGCCTTGTCCCACTGCTCATCGATGCGATCCGGCGCGGTATCGTCAGTCACATCGCCATGAACGGGGCGGCGGCGATCCACGATTTCGAGCTGGCTCGCTTCGGCGGGACCAGCGAGGATGTCGAGGCAGGCCTCGCCGACGGCACGTTCGGGATGGTCGAGGAGACCGGTCGTGAGATGAACGAGGCCATCCGCCTCGGTGCCGAGCGGGAGCAGGGCCTGGGCGAGGCACTCGCCATGGCCATCCCCCCCCCGAACAGCGCAACAGGGACGATGCACACGTCGCTGCTCGCCGCGTGCCGGACCCATGAGATCGGCGTGACGGTGCACCCCACGATCGGCGCCGACATCATTCACCAACATGCCGGGTTCGATGGCGCGGCACTCGGCGCCACGGCGGCCCGTGACTTCCGTCGACTCGCCGGTGCCCTGCCGACCCTGCACCAGGGCGGCGCGGTGCTCAACATCGGCAGTGCCGTGGTGATGCCGGAGGTGTTCCTCAAGGCACTGACCGTTGCACGCAACCTCGGCAGCGGCGCACCGCGCGATTTCCTCGCCGCCGACTTCGACATGATTCGACACTACCGGCCCCGGCTCAACGTGGTCGATCGTCCGACGCGGGCCGGCGGAGTTGGATTTCAGTTCACGGGCCACCACGAGATCATGCTGCCGCTCTTGTTCTGGGGCGTGGTCACGGCGCTCGATGCCGAGGGACCGGCGTGAGCCGCTACCGTTCCATGGCGCTCCTGGCCGGAGCCGTCGCGTGTACGACGTCACTGCCGCGATCGCAGCCGACGGTCGGGATGGGCATGACCGCGACCATCGGTGCACTCGAGGCCGATTCGGTGGGCAACCTGCTGCTCGCGCGACTTCTCGACGCCGAGAATCGATTTGTCGAGCCGGACACACTCTTCGCACCGGAGACGATCGTCGTGGCCGACGGGGAGCCGCGCGTTGCCACGCCCAGGCTCGCCGGCTCGCGGATCGGTGGCCAGATCCAGTTGGTCTCCACCCGACTCAGCGCGCGAGGCGGTTTTGTGTGGGGGGTGTTCGAATATCGTTGGGTGCCTCGATTCAACAGTGATGCGCTGTCGCAGGGGCTGGCGACGGTGGTGATCGGCCTGCAGCCGGATGGCGGCTGGCGGATCT
Source organism: Gemmatimonadales bacterium (assembly GCA_038258395.1). Classification (GTDB taxonomy): domain Bacteria; phylum Gemmatimonadota; class Gemmatimonadetes; order Gemmatimonadales; family GWC2-71-9; genus Palsa-1233. The sequence goes on from JBBSPX010000046.1 coordinate 3,999, forward strand.
TGCACCTGCACTCCTCGTCGCCGACCGAGGTGCCCCGAAACGCATCGACCCCCGGCACGCCGGGGGTCGATGGGGTGGATCAGAGTCGATAGGACTCAGGTCGCGTGGCCTTCGCCACGGATCGTCTCGCGAAGCTTCCGGGCAGTGCCAGGTGCGACGATCTTGATGATGGTGTAGATGACGAACCCCACGAGGGCCCACCAGAGCACCGTCATCAGCAGGCCGAGCAGGGCGCCGAAGACCCCCGCAAGAATCTTGAAGGCAATCATCGCCAGAAAGGCGAACACGGCAAATCCAGTGACATTGCGAACCATCTTGCATCCCCTCGCGTCGCCGGCGGTCGCCCCATGCGCCGCTCGTAGTGAGTCCTACGGCGCCCCATCTCGCGAGGTTTCAAAGCGAACCGTATGACCACGATTCCCAACATTCTCGTGATCGGCGGTGGCGCTGCCGGAGCCGCGGCGGCGCGTGCCCTCGCGCGAGCCGGCGCGACAGTGACCATGATTCGGCCGCCGGAGCTGCCGGGCGAGGCGTGGCGCGCGGCTGCCGGCATGCTCGCGGCCCAGGTCGAGCCGACCCCCGACGATCCGCTCTTCAAATTGGGCATCGCCGGCCGTGCCTTCTACCGGCGGGAAGCCCCCCTGCTCAGGGAGTCGACCGGGATCGATATCGCGCTCTCCCAATCGGGAATCCTCCAACTCGCGCTCACCGCGGCCGATGAGGAACGCTACCGCGCGAAGGTTGCCTGGCAACGCCAACGGGCAGAGATGGCGGAGTGGTTGACCGCCGAGGAGGTCCACGAGCAGTGGCCGTGGCTCGCGCCGGGGTTCGGCGCCTTTCACGCCATCGATGACGGCACTCTCGATCCGCGCCAACTGGTGCTGGCGCTCCGCGAGGATGCAACCCGGGCCGGCGTCGTGACCATCGAGGACCGCGTCCTCGCGATCCGACGCGAGGGCGAACGCGTCGTTGGTGTGCGAGGCGAGGCGGGTGAACATGCGGCGGATCGTGTCGTGATTGCGGCCGGTGCCTGGTCAGGACGACTCGGTGGCCTGCCCAGGCCGCTCTCGGTCGAACCGGTGCGGGGCCAGATATCGGCATACCGCTGGCCCAACGGCGTGCCGTCGGCCACGGTCTATGGCCCGACCTGCTACCTGCTCCGCCGTGGGGAAGAGCTCTGGGCCGGCAGTACGATGGAACATGCCGGATTCACCGCCGACATCTCGGCGCGTGCGACCCACGCCATCCACGCCGATGTCTCGGAGATCTACCCCGGCTTGGCGGGGCAAACCCCACTCAGGAGTTGGGCCGGCCTCCGACCCGGAACCCCGGATGGTCGGCCGATCATCGGCGAGGAACCGCGCCTCCCGGGGCTCTGGTACGCCACGGGCTATGGGCGGAACGGGATCCTGCTCGCGGGGATCGCTGGCGAACTGGTCGCCCAGGGTATCCGGGGCGAACCCCTGCCCGAGGAACTCAGCGTCTTCCGCCCAGGCCGCTTCTGGTCCTGGTGAGTTGAGCGTCTGGCCCGATGCCGGCGGGGCCCAGACGCCGGCAGATCCCCCACACATCCATCGTAGGCAAGCTGGCGTACTCGGGGTGCAGTCACTTGAACAGACACCCCATCCGGAGTTGCCTAGATCATGTCTCTACACCCGTCCCGCTTCTGGCGCCGTAGCGCGCTTCCGGCAGCGGCCCTGATCGTTGTCGCCAGCCTGACCGCCCATTGGGTCACGGCCAGCGACCACCAGGACACCGCAGATGTCGAACTCAATCCCACCATGGACATGACCGACTTCTATGCCTTCCCGGGATCGTCACCGGGTCGCATGGTGTTGGTCCTCAATTCGCAGCCAGCCATCACGCCAGCCGCGGCAGGCAGTGCATCGTTCGATCCGAACCTGCTCTATCAGATCAAGATCGACAACACCGGCGACGCCACCGAGGATCGCGTGATCCAGATCGCGTTCACCGGTCGCGGCAGTTCACAGACCGTGCATGTCTATGGCCCGATCGCCCCGCCGGTGACCGGCGCCATGATGAATGAGTTGACGACCAGCGCCCCGACGATGTCGGGTGGCATCAACACGACGCTGGGTTCAGCGAACGGCATGCAGGTCTACGCCGGCGTGCTCGATGATCCGTTCTTCATCGACCTCGAGCAGTTCTTCCGCATCATCCCCGATCGTCGCCCGGCGACTGGCCCGCTGGCCGCATTGCCGTCGACGCCCACGGCAACCGCGTTCCGTCCGGCGAACACCGCCGTGGATTTCCTCCGGGGACTCAATGTCGCATCGATCGTCATCGAATTGCCGACCGCGATGCTGACCAGCGGTGGCACGCCACGCCTCGGCATGTGGGGGACGATCTCTCGATGAAACACTCACCACGATGCACTCCTTCCAGGAGCACGACCATGACCTCACGCCTCTCCCTCCGGGGCACCGCATTGGTACTCGGACTCGGCCTGCTCGTCGCCGCGTGCGGCAATGACAACGGCACGCTTCCACCGAATGAGAATGCGACGCGCATGTACAATCAGGTGCAGCGCCTCGGCAATCCGTTGGTGAGCGAGGTCTTCCTCGCCAAGCGGAGCCACGCGACCCACGGCTCCACCGGTCCTTCCCAGGATGTCGCCCTGATTCGGGCCGAACTCGTGTCGTTCGTGGCCAACGTGGCCGGACGCAACACGACGGTGCAGAACACGCTCGCCACGGTGCTGCTCCCCGACATGCTGATCGTCCAGACCGACAAGGATCCTGGCACCTCCGGCTGGCTCGGCTGGGCGCTGGCAGATGGATGGGGCGGCCGGAATCTCGCCGACGATGTCGTCGACGCGGGCCTCGCGGCCACGTTCGGTTCGCTGCTTGATCCGAACAACGTGAGCCCGGGCTTGGCCAGCGACAATGTGCCGAGCGATTCGGACTTCCGGACGACCTTCCCGTACCTGGCACCGGCCAACCGGTGATTCACCAGGTTCGCGTCACTGCGCTCGTCGTCATCGCACTTGCGATGGCGGCGTTCGCGGTGGGCTCGCGTCACGCACCGGTTGATGCGACTCCACTCGATGACGTCCAACCGGCAGCGGAGCGCGGGCAGCGCGACGCCGACATTCTCTTCTATCAGGCACGCGCCGAGCAGGATCCCGAGGGTGCGCTGGATCACCTCCAGCTCGCCGTCCTCTATCTCCGTCGTGCCCACGAGCAGTACTCGCCTGCCGACATCAAGCGAGCGGAGGTTTCAGCACGCACCTCGCTCGCGATCCGGGAGGCGCACAACGCCGAGGCCTGGCATGTGCTGGCGCTGGCCCTCATGGGCGAGCACCGGTTCGGCGATGCGCTTGCCGCAACTGACTCGATGCTCCTGATGATCGAGCCCACACCTTCCGTCAACGCGTTGCGTGGCGAGATCCTCCTGGAGTTGGGGGACTATGTCGCGGCCGACTCGGTCTTTGGCCCACTCGATCGGATGATGGAGGGCCCGACGATTCTCGCCAGGACCTCGCGCTGGGCGATGTTGCACGGCCGGAGCGAGCGGGCGCGCCAGATGATGCTCCGCGCTCGCGAAACCGCACTTGGACAGGCGGGCACCTCGAGCGAGCAGCGCGCATGGTATGCCCTGCGTCTCGCGGACCTTGCCCGTGCCGACGGCGACCAGCGGCTTGCGCGGCGGTGGTTCGATTCGGCAGCGGCCATCAACCCGCGTGATGCCCGCCTCGCCCTCGCGAAGGCCCAGTTCGAACGCGAGCACGGGAGTGCCGAGGCGGCCAATCTCGCCGCACGCGATGCGCTGGTGCTGAGTGAGGAGCCGCTGCGGTTCGGACTGGCCAGCGTCGCGGCGGCACGCGTCGGCGACACGGCACGTGCGGCCCAGCTCTGGCGGGCGTTTCATGCCGCGATCGACAACGTCCCTGAGACCGAATGGCACCGGAACTGGCGTCTGCTCCTGCTCGACGAGGGCGACGCCGTTCCGGCGATGCTGTCGGCGGCGCGTCGCGAACTCCAGCAGCGCCATGATGTCATGGCGTGGGACCAGTACGCCTGGGCCCTGCACCAGGCCGGGATGCCTGCTGCCGCGGAAGCTGCAATGCGCCAGGCACTTGCGCTCGACACCCATGATGTTCGGCTGGTCAGCCACGCAGAAGCGATCGGAGTCGCCCCATGATCGGCAGCTTCATCGGTGTCGGATTCCATCACATCCTCTCGCCAGACGCACTTGACCACATCCTCTTTCTCGCCGCGCTCGCCGCATGCTACCGGCCCAAGGATTGGCGTCATGGACTGGCCGTGATCAGCGCCTTCACGATCGGCCACACGTTGACGCTTGCGCTGACCACGCTCACGCCACTTCGCCCCCCGACGGCGTTGGTCGAGTTCCTCATTCCCATCACGGTGGTGATCGCCGCGCTCGACAACTTCCGGACGCGCGGTGACCTCCCGAGCGGATCGCGCCGACCGCTTCTGGCGGGCGCATTCGGACTGATCCACGGCGCAGGCTTTTCGACCACACTGCGGGGATTGTTTGACGACGGCTTCATCGCGCCCCTGTTCGGCTTCAACATCGGCATCGAACTCGGCCAGGTCGTGGTCCTCGCGTCCCTTGTGATGCTGTACGTCGCCCTCGACCGGTTGGTCGACGCCACCGGCCGCGATGGTTGGAGGCTCCGGGTGCGACTGACCTCCGCGGCCGTCGCATCGGCGGCACTCGTGATGGCGATGGAGCGGACACCATGGGTGTGATGCACCTCGTCCTGGCCGTGGCGCTCACCGCCGGACTGCCCCCAGTGGAACACCCGGTGCATGCCGCCCGGGTGGAACTCGCCACGGCCCCAGATGGGCGAGTGGTGGCGACCGTCCTCGTCTATGAGGCGGACTTCCCACCCGGTCGCGATCTAGGCCTCATCACGCCGTACCTCCAGCGCAACCTCGTGCTGCGCGACGCGGCAGATCGTCAGGTCGCGTTCAAGGTCCTGCATGCCCGGCCGGTCGGCGACCGGCTGCGCATCACGCTCTGCTCCACTGCCAGCCCAGAGCTTTCCGGAGGGAAGGCACAGGTCACCATCTTGCAGGAGCGATTCGACGACCAGGTCAATGTGCTCCTTCGCCACAAGGACGACACTCGCGAGGAATTCGTGTTCGTGACGGGCGACGCACCGGTCGCGCTCCCGTGAGGTCGACAGTTGTGTCACGGGCCCGGCCCCGGTTGATTTGGAGCAGCACGCCCACGTCGACTCCCCGAGGAGTGGCCCGTCACCACCGCATCGTTCAGCCAGACCACGACCGACGACTCGCTCGTACGCGCCATGGCACGCGGTGACGAGCAGGCGCTTGGCGCGCTCTACGACCGGTATGCCGCCGGCCTGAATCGCCTTGCGCTCCGGATGGTGCGCGAGCCAGCTGACGCTGAAGAGGTTGTGGCGGATGCCTTCGCGCAGGCATGGCGCGAGGCGAAGCGGTTCGATGGCCGCCGAGGATCGGTGTCGGCCTGGATGGTGACCATGACCCGCAGTCGAGGCCTCGACCTGATTCGTGCCCGCGGCCGCCGGTCGCGTCTCAAGGATGTTGCCGCCGCTGCCGCGCCGGTCGACCCAGTGGCCATGGGCGCCCCGCCGGCCGCACCGTCCCGGGTCGCAGAGGAACACGAGCGAGCTGGCCACCTCCATTCGGCGCTCCGGGAACTCCCGGTGGAGCAGTACGAGGTCGTCCAGCTTGCCTACTTCGAGGGGCTCTCGCAGAGTGAGATTGCCATGCACCTCGGCACTCCACTCGGCACGGTCAAGACGCGCGTGCGGCTGGCGCTCGCGAAGCTGCGTGCCCCGCTGCACGCCTTGGCACCGGAGGGGCAGGATGACTGACGATCCCCGCGACCTCGTGATGCCGTGGCTCCTGGACGAGCTGGAGCCTTCCGAGGCACAGGCATTCGAGCGGTTGCTCGAGTCAGATCCGGCCTTGGCCGAGGAAGTCCGTGCGACAGGAGATGCACTGGCGGCGATGGCGCTTGCCACCCCCGTGGCGCCCCGGCCGGAACTCAAGGCACGGGTGCTCGCCTCGGCCGCTGCAAGCAAGGACGTAGCGTTGGTTCCGACGGCTGGTCGATCCAGCGCTCCGATCTGGCTGGGCGTCGCCCTCGCTGCATCCCTCATCCTCGCTGCGATGACGACACTCAAGTGGCAGTCGACCTCCGCCGACCGCGACCAGCTCCTCGCCAGCCGCGACAGCGCGCTCGGCGTGATTGCCGTGCGTGACTCGCTGCTGGCAAGGCTCACGGATCCCGAACTGGAATCGGTCCGCCTCGTGGCTGATCCCGCCAAGGATCCCACGATCCGCATGATGCTTGACGCGAAGCGCGGTCGCCTGACGCTCAGTGCGGCCTCGCTACCTCAGCTCAAGGCTGGCCAGGACTACCAGTTGTGGTACATCGTCGGTGGCGAAGCGATCGCCTCGGTCGCGTTCCACCCGGCGGCTGATGGGTCCGCGCTGGCGCTCGATGTGCCCATGCCCGACCGGAGCACGATCCAGGCGGTTGCGATCACCGTCGAGCCGACTGGCGGATCGCCAGCGCCCACGTCGACGCCACGATTCGTCACGCCGCTCGGCGAATAGCGACCCCACTCGAGCCGGGCTATCTTTCCGGGTTCATTCTGAGCCTGTCGGAAGGAGAATCCGGTGGCAGTACCCCTCGTGCATTTGACTCGAAGCTCGCAAGCCCCGACGCCCCTGGCGACGGGTGATGCGACCGCGACCCCGGTGATCCCTGCCCGCAAGCCATCCTGGCTCAAGGTCAAGGCACCCGGCGGCAGCGAATATCTCCGAATCCAGAAGTTGATGCGCGGACTCGGCCTGCACACGGTCTGTGAGGAGGCGCGCTGCCCGAACATCGGTGAGTGCTGGGACCACAAGGCGGCGACCTTCATGATCCTGGGTGATGTGTGCACCCGGAATTGTGCCTACTGCGCGGTGTCCCACGGGACGCCCAAGGCGTTCGATCCGGCCGAACCGGCGAAGCTCGCCGAGGCCGTCGCCATTCTGGGGCTGCAACATGTCGTCATCACGTCCGTCGATCGGGACGACCTGCCCAACGGTGGGGCCGAAGCCTTCGCCGGGTGTATCACCGAAATCAAGCGACGCCTGCCGACGAGCTCGGTCGAAGTCCTGATCCCCGACTTCAAGGGGTCGGAGCGCGCGCTGCAGATCGTGATGGATGCCAAGCCGGACATCCTCAACCACAATCTCGAGACGGCCGAGCGCCTCTACCGGCTGGCGCGACCGGGCGGCCGGTATGACCGAGCGCTCCGGGTGCTGGCGAACGCACGCGCGATGGATGCCAGTGCCCTGACCAAGTCGGGCATGATTCTCGGCATGGGCGAGGAATGGGACGAGATCGTCACGTGCATGCGCGACCTGCGCCGCAGCGACGTGAACATCCTCACACTGGGACAATACCTCCGACCGTCCGACGGGCACCTCCCCGTCGTGCGGTACTACACGCCAGCCGAGTTCGACGAACTGCGCGAGATCGGACTCGCGATGGGCTTCGCCCATGTGCAGGCATCCCCGCTCACCCGCTCCTCCTACCATGCGTGGGAACAGAGCGACCAGGCCAAGGCGGCAAGGACCACGTAATGGGTGCATCGACTCAACGCGCCACGCAGGTGGCACCGTACCAGGAGCACCATGCGGAGTGGCTCCGCCAGATGCTGCTGATCCGTCGCTTCGAGGAGCGGGCCGGCGAGGCGTACTCGGTCGGCCAGATCGGCGGATTCTGCCACCTCTACATCGGTCAGGAGGCGGTGGCGGTCGGGACAATCTCTGCGCTCAGAGATGACGACTATGTCATCAGCGCCTACCGCGAGCACGGGCAGGCCCTGGCTCGCGGGATCACACCCCGTTCGATCATGGCCGAGCTCTTTGGCAAGGCGACCGGCTGCTCCGGCGGCAAGGGCGGCTCGATGCACTTGTTCGATGCCGAACGGCACTTCATGGGCGGACACGGGATCGTCGGCGGCCAGATTCCGCTCGGTGCGGGGTTCGCGTTCGCCGCGAAGTATCGCGGCACCGATCAAGTCTCGCTCTGCTTTTTTGGCGAGGCAGCGGCCAACATCGGCTCGTTCCACGAAGCTCTCAACATTGCGGGACTCTGGAAGCTGCCGGCGATCTTCGTGATCGAGAACAACGGCTACGGCATGGGGACGGCCGTGAACCGCGCCGCCGCGATCACCGACCTGGCCGCCCGTGCGGATTCGTACGCGATGCCGGGTATCACCATCGATGGACAGGATGTCGACGCGGTGCGTGAGGCGATGGATGAGGCGGTCCGCCGCGCGCGCGCGGGCGAGGGTCCGACGCTGCTCGACGTCATGACCTACCGATTCGTCGGGCACTCGATGTCCGATGCGCCCTACGGGACCTACCGCACCAAGGACGAGGTCGAGGAGCATCGCAGCCGCGACCCGATCGATGTGCTCGCCACGCGGATGCGCGAGGCCGACATGCTCGACGATGATCGCATGGCCGAGCTCGAGGCGGATGTCGCGGCCGAGGTCGCGGACGCGGTCCAGTTTGCGGAGGAGTCACCGGAGCCCGATGCAGACCAACTCTGGACCGATGTCCTTGCACCGGTCGCAGGGGGGGGACGCTAATGGCGACGCTCACGTATCGCGACGCCCTCAATGCGGCACTCCGCGAGGAACTGACCCGCGACGGTGATGTCTTCCTGATGGGTGAGGAAGTCGCCGAGTACAACGGGGCCTACAAGGTCTCGCGCGGGCTGCTCGACGAGTTCGGACCCACGCGCATCGTTGACACGCCGATTGCCGAGCTCGGCTTCACCGGGATCGGTATCGGCGCCGCGATGACCGGTCTCCGCCCAGTGATCGAGATGATGACCTGGAACTTTGCGCTGCTGGCGATTGACCAGATCGTCAACGTGGCCGCCAAGGCACGCTACATGAGCGGTGGACAGTTCGGCTGTCCGATCGTCTTCCGCGGTCCAGGTGGCGCCGCCCTGCAGCTCGGCGCGCAACATTCCCAAGCCTTCGAGAGCTGGTATGCCCACATCCCTGGCCTCAAGGTGGTGATGCCCGCGACGCCGGCCGATGCCAAGGGGTTGCTCAAGAGCGCGATCCGCGACGACAACCCGATCGTGTTCATCGAGGGCGAGATGCTGTACAATCTGAAGGGCGAGGTGCCCGAGGATGAGTACCTCACACCGATCGGTGTCGCCGATATCAAGCGCCAAGGGAGCGATGCCACCATCGTTTGTCACTCGAAGACCGTGGCACCAGCGCTCAAGGCCGCCAAGGCGCTCGAGGACGAGGGGATCGACTGCGAGGTGATCGACCTCCGCACGATCCGCCCGCTCGATACCGAGACCATCCTCGCCTCGGTGGCGAAGACCAACCGGCTCGTGATCGCCGAAGAGGGGTGGGGCTTCGCCGGTGTCGGGGCCGAAGTCGCGGACGTGGTGCAGCGCGAGGCGTTTGACTCGCTCGATGCCCCGATCCGTCGCGTGCACCAGGCCGACGTACCGATGCCGTACAACAAGTTCCTTGAGCGGTTGGCCAAGACCGATGTGACCAAGATCGCCGCGGCCGTGCGCGCGGTCTGCTACCGGGACCAGGACTGATGCCGACCAAGGTTGTCATGGAAGCGTTGTCACCGACGATGGAGGAGGGACGCCTCGTCGAGTGGAAGAAGGCCGAGGGTGACCCCGTCGCGACGGGCGATGTCCTCGCGGAGGTCGAGACCGACAAGGCCGTGATGGAACTGGTGGCGCGTGCCGACGGCATTCTGCTGAAGCAGGTCGTGGCCGCGGGCGCTACCGTGCCGGTCGCCGACCCGGTCGGCTGGATCGGTGAGGCCGGTGAATCCATCCCCGGTTCCACCACCACGGACCCCGATGTAGGGGCGCAACAGGCTGCGCCCGTGGTCAGCCCCGCCACAGATCCCAACGTAGGGGCGCAACCTGTTGCGCCTGATCCTGCCGCCACGTCAACGCCTGATCATGCCACCACGCCAGCGCCCGCTGCGGGGGCGCAACATGTTGCGCCCATACACGGCGCATCTGCGCAGACCTCTGACGCTCGTGTGAAGGCCTCCCCCGTCGCCCGCCGCATCGCGGGCGATCGTGGGCTCGATCTCGCCGCGATCAGCGGCAGCGGCCCCGAGGGTCGGATCATCAAGCGCGATGTTGACGCCGCGGTGGCCCAACCCACGGTTGGTTCGCAGGCAGCCGCCCCTGGCGCGTCGGGCACGAGCTATACCGACGTCAGTCTCTCCCAAATGCGGAAGGCGATCGCCAAGCGGCTGGTTCAGTCGATCGGCCCCATCCCGACCTTCTACCTCACGGCCGAGGTCGACATGGAACGGGCCGCGGAAGCGCGGCGAGCGCTCCTTGCGCGCGAACCCGATGGCAAGTTCTCGTTCAATGACATCATCATTCGCGCCACCGCCGCGGCGCTCACGGTGCACCCATTCGTGAACGCCTGGTGGATGGACGACCGGATCCGGCAGTGGCAGGAGATCCACATCGGCGTCGCCGTGGCGATCGAGGACGGCCTGATCACTCCGGTCATCCGACACGCCAACCGGAAGGGCCTCCGCGAGATCTCCGCCGAAGTCCGCGAACTCGCCGGACGGGCGCGCGCCAAGCGCTTGCAGCCTGAGGAGTACACCGGCGCCACGTTCACGATCTCGAACCTCGGCATGTTCGGCATCGACGACTTCACGGCGATCATCAATCCCCCCGAAGTCGGGATCCTCGCCGTTGGACGGATCGAACCGAAGGCCGTGGTGGTCGATGGCGCGGTCACGGTGCGGCAACGGATGCGGATCACCCTGTCGTGTGATCACCGCGTGATCGATGGCGCCACGGGTGCGCAGTTCATGCAAACGCTGGTCGGGATGCTCGAGAACCCGCTGGCGATGGTGTGGTAGCGACGAGAAGCGAGGAGCGAGAAGCGTGAAGCGAGATGCGAAAACCCTCGTCACGACCAACGGTTCTTGAATGCGGCCGAATTCTTTCTCGCATCTCGCATCTCGCTTCTCGCTTTACGATAGCCCTTGACCTCAACACGGAGCACAACCCGCGTGGCCAACACAACGTTCGACGTGATCATCATCGGTGGCGGGCCCGCCGGCTATCCAGCGGCCATCCGTGCCACACAACTCGGCCTCAGTGCCGCCGTTGTCGAGCGTGACAAACTCGGAGGGGTCTGCGTCAACATCGGCTGCATCCCGACCAAGGCGTTGCTTCACTCCGCCGCGCTCCTCAAGGCGATCCGGGGCGAGGCCAAGGCGAACGGCATCACCACGGGTGAGGTCGCCGGGGACTACGGCGTCGCCATGACGCGCTCGCGTGGTGTCGCGGATCAGAATTCGAAGGGTGCCGAGTACCTGATGAAGAAGAACAAGATCACCGTCGTGAAGGGCACCGGTGTCCTCACCTCGGCGACCACGGTGAAGGTCGGCAAGGACACGTTCACCGCCACCAAGGGCATCGTGATCGCCACGGGATCGCGCACGAAGGGTATCCCGCAGATCGGTCTGGCGATTGATGGCAAGGTAGTCATCTCGTCCGACGAGGCCCTGTTCCTCGAGGCGGCGCCAAAGCGCCTCGCGATCGTCGGCGCCGGCGCCGTCGGCACCGAGTTCGCCGACATTTTCGAAACCTTCGGCAGCGAGGTGACCCTGATCGAAGCGTTGCCGCGCGTCCTGCCGATCGAGGACGCCGAATGCTCGGCCGTGATCGCCAAGGCATACAAGAAGCGGGGCATCAAGGTGTTCGCTGGGGTGAAAGTGGTGAAGGCCGTGGTGACCGCGAACGAGGCGACACTGACGCTCGAGGTGGCCGGCAAGCAGGAGACGGTGGTCGCGGACAAGGTGCTGATGGCCGCGGGTCGATCGGTCAACACCGAGGAGATCGGACTCGAGAAGATCGGCGTCACGCTCACCGATCGCGGCTTCATCAAGATCGATCCCACCACGCTCGAGACCAGCGTGAAGGGTGTCTACTCGATCGGCGATGTCGCCGGCCCACCAATGCTCGCCCACAAGGGCACCCGCGAGGGCGTGCACGTCGCCGAGGTGATCGCGGGGCACCATCCACGGGCCATCGATTATTCGAACGTGCCGAGCGTCACGTACTGTCATCCGGAAGTCGCCAGCATCGGACTCACCGAGGAGCAGTGCATCGAGCAGAAGCTCGAGTTCCAGGTCGGACGGTTTCCGTTCTCGGCCAATGGTCGTGCTCGTGCCTCGGACCAGACCGACGGCTTCGTCAAGATCATCCGCGGCAAGCAGTACGGTGAGATCCTCGGCGCGCACATCGTGAACGGGCAGGCATCCGAACTCATTCACGAGCTGGTGATGGCACGCACCAACGAGTACACGGTCGAGGAAGTCGACCTCAGCATTCATGCACACCCGACGCTGTCCGAGGCGATCGCCGAGGCGGCGCTCGACTCGATGGGCCGCGCGCTGCACATCTGAGGCGATGAACTCCACCCGAGGATCCGCCCCCCTCGAGTCCCCGAATCCGCTCGGGGATGCCGCGGCAACCGAGGATCAAGTCCCGGTTGCCGTCCGCGCCATGGGCGCCGGCGCGGCCGCAGCCGTGTGCTGGGCCGCCCTGGTGATCTGGATCGCACTGCTCACACTCGAGCCCGGTGGTGGGCCTCACGCGCTCGAGAACTTCGACCCGAACGCCACCTACGCCAACATCCTGCTCTTCGGTCTGCTCCCGACCCCATTCGCGGCGGGGTTCACCACCTGGTTGTTGATGATTCGGGTGCGCGACACCTGGCGTCGCGGTGGGCTGGTGATGGTGGCTGTCCTCGGCGGGACCGTCATCGCGATGATCACCACCTTCGTCGCCCGCCAGGCCTTCGGCCGACACGGCCTCCTGGCACTCGCGGTCCTGGCGTCGCTGCTGGCCATCGGGCTTGGCCGGAGTGCACGGGCTGCGACCGCGCGGCTCGCCGCGTCGGCATGACGCGCCCGCTCGAGGTGCTCGAGCTTGGAACACGCGATTACCTCGATACCCTGGCGTTGCAACGCGACATCCGACTCGCTCGCATCGCGGGAAAGATTTGCCATGACGTCCTGCTGGTGGTGGAGCATCCGTCCGTCTACACCCTTGGGCGGGCGACGAGGGCCAGCTCGCTCTCCACACCGACCGCGGAACTCGAAGCGGCCGGTGCCGCCGTGGTCGAGATCGAGCGCGGCGGGGACGTG
>JBBSPX010000047.1:0-17223 GCA_038258395.1 Gemmatimonadales bacterium
ATCGAGTTCAACTGCCGGTTCGGCGACCCCGAGGCCGAAGTGATCTTGCCGCTCGTGGCGCGCGGACTCACGGCGTTACTCGATTGCGCCGCGCGTGGCGAATCACTCCCGGAGATCACGCTCCACGATGCCGCGGCGGTCACCACCGTGCTCGCGAGTGCCGGGTATCCGGAGTCGTCGCGGAAGGGCGATGCGATCACGATTCCTGATCAGCTCGGCGACGGTGTCACTGTGTACCACGCCGGTACACGCATGTCGGAGAGCGGTGCGCTCGAGACCAGTGGCGGTCGTGTGCTGGCGGTGACGGCAGTGGCGCCGACATTTGCCTTGGCGCAGGAGCGGAGCCGTACCGCGGCCGAGTCGATCACATTTGCCGGCAAGCAATACCGGCGGGATATTGGGTGGAGAGAGAAAGAGAGAATGAGCGAATGAGCACGCGGGCACACTCGAATTCCTGGAGGGGGGCATTGCTCGTCACGGCCTGCCTCTGCTTTGCCACACCGGCATCGGCCCAACGCCCAGTCGACCTGAGTGCCGCATCGGCCTTGATCGAGCGCGTCGTTCCAGGTCACCAAGGCGACTTCGAACTCGCCAGCATTCCCGACAGCGCCGGCCACGATGTCTTCGAGGTCGCCGCGTCGGGCCAGCACATCGTGCTCCGCGGCTCATCGGGTGTGGCACTCGCGTCGGCGCTCAACTGGTATCTCGAGCAGGTCGCCGGCGTGAATGTGTCGCTGCCACTCGAACCGGTAACGCTCACCTCGCTCCCGGCCGTCACGACACCCGTCCGCCGCGTGACACCGTATCAGCTCCGCTACTTCTTCAACTACACGACCTTCTCCTACTCGATGGTCTGGTGGGATTGGGACCAGTGGCAACAGATGATCGACTGGATGGCACTGAAGGGGATCAACACCCCCCTCGCCGTCACGGGCCAGGAGGCCGTCTGGCGCGCGGTGCTCACCGACCTCGGCTTCTCCCGCACGCAAGTTGCTGACTTCCTCGTCGGGCCCGCCTACCTGCCCTGGGGATGGATGAGCAACATCGACGGACTCGGTGGTCCACTCCCCGATAGCTGGATCGATAGTCACATCACGCTCGAACGACAGATCCTCGATCGCGAACGATCACTCGGCATGCGCCCGGTGCTGCAAGGGTTTACGGGTCACGTGCCAGAATCGATCCGGAGCGTCTTCCCCGACGCGAAGATCCATCAGACCGGCGACTGGTCGGCCGGCTTCTCGGGAACATGGTTCCTCGATCCGCTCGATCCGCTCTTCCAGCGATTCGGTACACAGTTCATTCGACGTCAGACCGAGCTGTTCGGCACCGACCACCTCTACGCCGCAGATCCGTTCAACGAGATCGATCCGCCATCGAACGACTCGACCTTCCTCGCAGGGATGGGTCAGACCATCTACCGCTCGATGGCCGCCGCCGATCCCGATGCGATCTGGATCTTGCAAGGATGGTTCCTCTACTACCAGGCAAAGTTCTGGCAGGACACCCAAGCCCAGGCGATGCTCGGCGCGGTCCCCGACGACCGTATGGTCGTGCTCGACCTATGGGGCGATCGCCACCCGGTGTGGCAGGCGCGCCGTGGCTTTTACGGCAAGCCGTGGATCTGGAACGTGCTCTACAACTTCGGTGGCAAGGTGACCGTCAACGGCGACCTGCCGAAGATCGCCGCCAACCTCGACAGCATGCTCACCAACCCCAATCACGGCCGCCTCACCGGGCTCGGCATGATGATGGAAGGGCTCGGCACCAATCCGATCGTCCCCGATTTCGTGATGGATCAGAACTGGCGCACCAGCGTTCCCGACGTCACGTCGTGGACTGAGAGTTACATTGCGCGCCGCTACCGCGCGAACGATCCACATGCGTGGGCTGCGTGGCAGCTCCTGCTCTCGACCGCGTTCCGTTCGCCCGCACAGACCGGCAACTTCCTCGCGGAACGTCCGGGCTTCTACGTCAAGGGGACGGCATACCGGAGCGAACCGAAGCCACCGTACGATCCGGACATCCTGCGCGCAGCACTCGATTCCCTGCTCGCGGCAGCGCCCACCCTCGGCGCGAATGATGCCTATCGCTACGATGTGGTGAACCTTACCCGGCAGGTGTTGGGCCAGCTCGCGCTGCCGATGGTCGACAGCGTCGAGGCGGCATTCACGCGGCAAGACCAACCCGCACTCATCCGCCATGAACAGCGCGTGCTCGGGCTCCTCGATGATCTGGACACACTCGCGGGCACTCGCGAGGAGTTCCTGCTCGGCCGCTGGATCGCCGATGCCAAGCGGTGGGCCACAACCGACGCCGAACGGCGGCTATACGAGTGGAACGCGAGGAACATCTTCACCCTCTGGGGCACCAAGTGCACCGAGGGACAGAACGATGATCTCAACCTCTATGCCTTCCGCGAGTGGCAGGGGATGTTCGGGTCGTACTTTCGACCGCGCTGGGAGAAGTTCTTCGCCGGACTGAACGCGGCGCTCGCAAGCGACACACCGTTCGATCGGCCGGCATTCGCCGCCAGGAGTTGCGAGTGGGAGAAGGCGTGGTCGGCCGACACCACCAGCTTCCCGACCGCACCGAAGGGTGATGCGATCGCGACCTCAGAACGGCTCATGGCGAAATACCTTGGTCGGTAGCTGCGATCTCGACCGCGAGCTGACGCGCGCGGCTAACGACGCGTTCTCTCTTTCTCTCTTTCTCGCCTTCTCTATTTGCAATGCCTGAACTCCCCGAAGTCGAGACGATGGTGCGCGAACTCCGACCGCACCTGGTCGGCCGCACCGTTGTGCGCGTCCGCCTGAGCCACGACAACCTGCTGAGCGGCGTCACACGCAGTGCGTTGGTGCGTGGCCTCAAGGGAAGGCGGATCGTCGCGGTCGATCGGCGCGCGAAGCACGCCCTGATCCGGACCGACACGAAGCTCCTCGATGTCCAGCCCGGGATGAGTGGTGGACTCCAGCGGCTCGATGCTCCGCGCAAAGGTGACCCCGCGAAGTACGATGTGCTGACCTGCGAACTCGACGACGGTGCGGTGCTCGTCTACCGCGACGTCCGGCGGATCGGCACGCTCCGCTGGCTCACCGGCTCTGAATGGGATGCCTACGCCGAGCGGCTTGGCCCCGAGCCACTTGACCCCGAGCTCACCCCTGCGGCATTCGCGGCACGGCTCGGCAAGTCGCGCGCGGCGATCAAGAAGGTGCTGATGGATCAGCGGTTCGTCGTCGGTGTCGGTAACATCTACGCCGGCGAGGCGCTCTTCGCGGCGGGCATCGATCCGTCGCGCGCGGCCAATGCCGTGCCTGTGGCGCAACTCGAAGCACTCTATGAGCATGTTCGCCGGATCTTGGGGCTAGCCATCGAGAGCGAGGGAACCTCGTTCCGCGACTACGTCACCTCGACCGGCAAGCCGGGCCAATTCCAGTTCCAATTGATGGTATACGACCGCGCGGGTGAGCCCTGTCGCGTCTGCGGCACCACACTCGCGATGACGCACGAGATCGACAAGCGGCAGACCGTGTTTTGTTGGCGGTGCCAGACGTGAAACGAGCGCATTTAGGATCGACCGTGAGGTCGATCAGTCGCGACCAATGACGCTTGCCTCGCGGTGCCACGATCCAGAGCTTCGGGCCATCTAGGTGACTGGCCAGCCCCAATGAGCCTTGCCGCACGACCTGACGGTCGCGCCTAAGAAGCGTCTCACTTCTATCTTCCCGCATGGGCACCCTCACGCTCGCCCTCCCCGTGGCCGACCTCGCGGCACTCCGCTTCCGAGTTCGGCGCTTGGCCGACGACCGACCCGGCACCTATCGCATGCTCGACGCGACCGGCCGGATCCTCTACGTCGGCAAGGCGAAGGCACTCCGCACTCGGCTCCTCTCGTACTTCCGGGCCAGCTATCCCGAGGACAAGGCCGCGCGGATCCTCCATGCCGCCAGCGACATCCAGTTCGATCCGGCGCCGAGCGAGTTCGCGGCGTCGCTCGCCGAACTGGCGCTGATCCGGAGACACCGCCCGAGCTTCAATGTCCAGATGAACCGGAGCCGACGTCATGCCTTCCTCGTGGTGACCGACGAGCCGGCACCCAGGCTGATCGTGACCGGCACGCCGGAGCGTCACAAGGGTCGGACCTATGGTCCGCTGCGCTCCCCTGGACGCGTCATCGAGTCGGCGCGGGTGCTGGGTGACCTGTTGGGACTCCGGGACTGTCGAGCCAGCATGCCGATGCACTACGCCGAGCAGGCGGAGATGTTCACGCAGCCGCGGGGGGCATCGTGCCCAAGGTATGACTTCGGGACGTGCGCCGGACCGTGCGCGAGCAAGGTCTCCGCGGAGGGGTACCTCGGGCTGGCCGATCGGGCGGCGGCGTTCTGTGAGGGGCGCACCGTCATGCCGATCGATCGGGTCATCGGCGAGATGACCGCGAAGAGCGAGGCGGGCGACTACGAGCGGGCGTTGCACTGGCGCGGCAAGTTCGAGGCACTCGAGTGGCTCATCAGTTCGTTGGCACGGGCCAGAGCCTCGACCGACGCGCTCTCGTTTGTCTATCGGGATCCGGGTGCACGGGGAGATGCGCGTGCGTATCTGATTCTGCGTGGCGAGGTGCGGGCGTGCTATCCCGACCCGGTCACTCCGATCGAGCGCGAGGCATTCCAGGCGGTCGTGGCCGAGGAACTGGCGAAGCCGGAGCCGCCGGTCGGGCGGGTCGACCCCGAGCGGTTGCACCAGCGGCTGCTGGTGACCTCGTGGTTCCGGACGCACCCTGATGCGTGGCGGCGGACGAGCGGGGTGGAGGGGTGGGCCTCTGGAGTCTTGACGTCATAGCGTCACATTTCAGTATGGCCACTCTCAAGCGCGCAACCGTCTATTTCGACCGCGGCCCTCCACCGGGCCCTCCGGATCAAGTCCGCCTCGACTGATCGCAGCCTCTCCGAATTGGTGAACGCCGCCATCAGGGAGAGCCTGGCGATGATCTGGCTGCATTCGAGGCACGCGCCAACGAACCCTCGCTCGACTTTGAGGATGCGCTCAAGGACTTGAAGCGCCGTGGCAAGCTATAGCCTCGAGATCAAGCGACCGGCAGCCAAGGATCGGGCATCGGCGAGACCTCTACCGCATCTGATCGTTCTGGAGTGCCCCGCTGGCTTTTCCAGCTGGTCGGCGCGGGGATGGGGCCCAAGAGTCAGGCGAGGATGGACCCTGAGGGTTGAGCGGCCGCGATCGGTCGCACGAAAAAGGGGAGCTGACCGGTTGGTCAGCCCCCCTTCTCGTGTAAGCGGAGTTGATTCAGCCCCGTGACTTCTTCTTGCGGCGGCTCGCCGCGAGACCGACCAGACCAGTGGCCAGCAGGGTCATTGTGGCAGGCTCGGGGACGGTCGCCGGAGCGGACACATCGACCTGGATGCCGACACTGCCGACAAGCTGGCCATTGCGGAATGCCCCCAGCCCGTAGGTGTAGCTGCCGGGGACATTGGGATCGAACGAGGCGTAGCTCGGCGCGTTGACGAAGCCGGGCACCCCGGTTGCCAGGTACGTAAAGCCTGCATTCTGGCTGTCCTCGAACCCCTGAAGAGCAAAAAACGAGTTCAGGATCTGGCCGTGCCCGCCGTTCCCAACCGCTGGATTGAGGTCATAGAGAAAGGCATAGGTATATCCAGTCAGGTCCGGACCACCGATGTAGTAACTGAAGTTCCACAGCGACAGCCCGGGCGAACTCTCGCCGGCCTGGGCGTAGTAAGTCCCTGCACCATTGTTGGTCAGCGAGGGGCTGGAGTACCGTGGCGTCGCTGCGATGCCCAGCGTCAGAGAATAGGCGCCGGTCTTCGGCCGAGTGAGGAACGTCTGCATGACCGCGTTGTTCGGGATGCCGGAGCCGCCGAAGGTGGCACCGGGCAGCGCCCCGAAGAAATCACCGTGTGGAACCACCTGGGCGTTGGCGCTGGGGACGATGATCACAGCGGCCACGAGCGTGGCCAGCAAACGATTGGTCATATCAAGAACTCCAATAGCGAAAGCAGGACCGGCGATCAAGAACATGGCCATGCGAGTAGGTGTCGACTATCTCGATGCTTGCAAGATGCGTACCGAAATTGTGTTGAACGATGGCGGCCGCAAACCCAGTGATACCAAGCGTTGCACGATCGTCCACCCTGGGAAGAGCTGCCCGATGTTGCGCCGGCTCAACACATTGTCCCGCCATGCCAACACATCAGCCGTCACCTGCGGGGTAAGCCGCGACGATGTGCAATGGGAAGTTCGCGATCACGATACGGTGGAGGCGAGAGGCGAAACGGGTCATCCCGACCAAGCACCGTAGGCGCGCATGGAGGAGCCTGCCCCGAGCGCAGTCGAGGGGATCTGCACGTCCCTGCCCTACACGTGCAGATCCCTCGATTCCGGCGGCTGTGCCGCCTCCGCTCGGGATGACCACATACGCGTCTCGCATCACGCGTCAGTCCTCATCAGCCCCCGTCAACGGCACCAATCGCGCGCGCGGCGGGATCCCGGTCTCCAACTCCATGATCCCGACCGACGCGGGGATGTCGTAGCGCCTGGCGCCCGCACTCCCCGGATTCATCACGGTCACCACGACGTCGACATTCTCGAGTTTCGGGATGTGCGTATGACCGTGAATCAGGATGTCCGCCGTCGGGAACATCTCATGCAAACCCTCGCTCGGCACATCCCGCCCGAACTGATCCCCATGCGTCACCACGATCTCGAAGCCGTCCAGATCGAGCTTCGCCACCCGCGGCAGCTTTGCCCGGATATCCACCCCATCGGTGTTGCCGTACACGGCGGTGACCGGTGCCAATGTCTCGAGCTCGGTGAGGATGTCCAGCGAGCCAATGTCGCCCGCATGCAGGATGTGATCGACTTCGGCGAAGACCTCGAACACCTCGGGTCTGAGCATGCCGTGCGTGTCGGAGATGATCCCGAGTCGCACTCAACCCTCCCAGCGCGGCGCCAAGTCGATCTCGAGGCCGAGCTGGTCGACGATGCGCTGCACGATGAAGTCAACCAGCTGGTCGATGGTCGTTGGACGATGGTAGAACCCTGGAGCGGCCGGAATCACCACGGCGCCTGCCTCGGTGACCGCGACGAGGTTTCGGAGATGTACCAGCGAGAGCGGCGTCTCACGAGGGACCAGAATCAGTTTGCGTCGTTCCTTGAGGGCGACGTCGGCCGCGCGCTCGACCAGCGACCGCGAGGAGCCCTGCGCAATCGCGGAAACCGTTCCCATCGAACAGGGACAGATCACCATCCCGGCCGATCGGTAGGAGCCCGAGGCCGGCTTCGCACCCCGATCCCCATCCGGGTGCAGGGTGATGCTCGACCAATTGCCTCCCGTTGCCGCGAGAAGGGCCGCCTCGTCGGCGATTCCCGATTCGGTCTCCAGGAGTCGCCAACCATGGGATGAGACGATCAGGTCAACCGGCACCTGTGCCCGCGCCAGCACGTCGAGCAGCCGCACGGCGTACGGGGCGCCTGAGGCGCCGGTGATGGCGAGGGTGATGGGGAGAGAGGTCAACTGTCTATGGCCGATGGCAAAGGATCAGAGACTAAGGATTGAGGATTAAGGATTAAGGATTCGAACATGAGGGAGGCACAGCTCCTCAACAGGCCGTCAACCATCAGCCTACCACCCGATCCACCAATGCGAAGCAAAACACCGTCACACTCATCACCCCGTTCATCGTGAAGAACGCCGCATCGAGCCGGGACAAGTCACCGGGTTTCACCAGCTGATGCTCGTAGGCCAGGATCAGCGCAGCGGCAACAAGGCCTGCCCCGTACCACCAGCCGAACCCTGCCTGCCAACCGAAGAGTGCCAGCGCCGGGATCGTGATGCCATGGAGCAGCTTGGCGATCAGGATTGCGCGTTGTTCGCCGAACCGGACCACCACACTGCGGAGCCCGTGCGATGCGTCGAACTGCTCATCGGGCAGGGCATAGAAGATATCGAATCCGGCGACCCAGGTCATGACGGCCAGGGCCACAAGCGGCAGCAGCCACCATGGCTGGCTCCACGCTCCAGTCACCGCGAGCCAACCGCCGACCGGCGCGATCCCGAGGCCCAGTCCGAGCCAGAGATGCGGCCACGCGGTGAACCGCTTGGTGTAGGAATATCCCAGCACCCAGAACAGCGCGATCGGCGAGAGGTAGAAGCAGAGCGGGTTGAGCATCCGGCTCGCCACCACGAACAGCGCCGATGCGACAACGACCGCGACACGCGCGGGACCGACACCGATCGTCCCGGTCGGGATCTCGCGACGCGCAGTGCGCGGGTTCGCCGCATCGAAGCTCCGGTCGACAATCCTGTTGAATCCCATCGCCGCGAATCGTGCGGCGCTGAAGGCCACCACGACCCAGAGTACGGTCATGGGAGTGATTGGCGCAACGTGACTGGCACCGAGCATCCCCACCAGCGCAAACGGCAACGCGAACAGCGTGTGTGGCAGTTTCACGAAGCTGGACCAGCGCGCGAGCGGGCCGAGACCCGCGAAGGTCTGCCCTTCTCGCTTCTCGCTTCTCGCCTCTCGCTTCACGCTTCTCGAATCCCCAACTCCGCCCACATCGCATCCACCCGCCCCTTCGTCGCCTCATCCATCACGATCTTGTCAGGCCACTCGCGTGTGAAGCCCTCCTCGGGCCATTTCCGCGTGGCGTCGATCCCCATCTTGCTGCCGAACGAGAAGTGCTGCGACGAATGATCGAGCACATCGATCGGCCCGCGGGCAAACTCCACGTCGCGCTTCGGGTCGATGTTGTTGAGCGCGACCCACCAGGTCTCGTCGACATTCTGCACGTCGACATCCTTGTCAACCACGACCAGCACCTTGCTGAGCGACATCAACCCCTGGCCCCAGAGCGCGTGCATCACCTTGTACGCCTGCCCCGGGTACTGCTTGTCGATGCTCACGAACACCAGATTATGGAAGATGCCGGCCGCCGGCATGTGATAGTCGACGATCTCGGGAACCGTCAGCTTGAGCAGTGGCAGGAAGATCCGCTCGGTGGCATGACCGAGCCAGTAGTCCTCCATCGGCGGGCGGCCGACCAGTGTCGCCGGATAGATCGGGTTCCGCTTCATCGTCACTGCCGTGACATGCATCTTCGGATACAGATCGGCCAGCGAGTAGAACCCGGTGTGGTCGCCAAACGGTCCCTCCATCACCAGCGCCTCGGCCGGATCGATGTGTCCCTCGATCACGATCTCCGCCTCACTCGGAACTTCCAGGTCGCAGGTGATGGCCTTCGTGAGCTCAACCGGCGAGCGTCGCAGGAATCCGGCGAAGAGGAACTCGTCGATCCCCGGGGGGAGCGGCGCCGAGCCGGAGTAGATCGCAGCCGGGTCTCCACCGAGCGCGATCACCACCGGCATCACCTCGCCCTTGGCTGCCATCTCGCGCCAGTGGGCGGCGCCGCTCTTGTGTCGCTGCCAATGCATGGCGAGTTCGCGCTTCCCCAGCACCTGCACGCGGTACATCCCGACATTCCGCGTTCCGCTTCCAGGATCCTGAGTGATCACCATCGGCAGCGTGATGTAGCGACCGCCATCATCGGGCCACGTCTTGAGGAACGGGATCCGATCGAGATCGATTTCATCACCCCGATGGACGACTTCCTGGCACGGCGCCTTCCCCGACCTTGTCTTCGGCGGGAACTTCGCCATCTCGGCCAGCTTCGGCAGCATCGAGAGCTTCCCCATGATCCCCGACGGCACCTTGAGGTCGAGCATGTCGGCAATCCGGTCGCCAATCGCATCGAGTGTCTCGGTCCCGAGCGCGAGCTCCATCCGACGACGTGAGCCATAGGCGTTGATGATCACCGGGATCGGTGAGATGCTGCCATCAGGCATCATCGGCTGCGTGAACAGCAGCGCAGGCCCCCCTCCGGGTAGTTTCATCGTGCGATCGGCGATCTCCGCGATCTCGAGCTCGGTCCGGACGGGACGGTCGATGCGGACCAGCTCGCCGATCTTGTCAATCGCGGTAATGAAGGCGGGAAGGGAGTCGAGGCTCATGGTGCGAGGCGCTCTCCGGTATGGATGGCGACGATCCCGCCCCAGCGCGTCTCGAACCGGACGTCACCGAATCCGGCGGCTTCGAGCCGTGTGGCGAGGGTGGGCGGGTCGGGGAAGGCGAGCACCGACGCTGGAAGCCAGTCGTAGGCGCTCCTATGTTTCGAGACCAGCCGGCCGATGCGCGGCAGGACATGACGGAAATACCCGAGGTACAACGCCCTGAGCGGTTGCCAGGACGGGGTAGTGAACTCGAGCACGACCAGTCGCTGCCCAGGGCGGATCACTCGCGCCAGCTCCCGTAGTCCCGCATCGAGGTCCATGAGATTGCGCACGCCGAATCCGACCATTGCCCCATCGAATGCCGCATCGGCAAACGGGAGCCGCAGGGCGTCGGCTGCGGTCGGGACCACACGCGCACTCTTGCCGATCCCTCGGAGGAGCATCGCGGGGACGAAGTCAGCCGCCACGACCCGCCCGTTGAACCCGGGTCGATTGCCGAGTTCGGCGGCCAGGTCCTGGGTGCCGGCACAGCAGTCGAGGTACGTCCCTGCCGGACGATCAGGCCACCCCAGTCGATCGACCGCCGTGCGGCGCCAGCGCGTATCCGCGCCGAGGCTCAGCATGCGGTTGAGCAGGTCATAGCGCGGCGCGATGGAGCGAAACACTTCGCGCACGTATGCCTGCTTGGCCGTGCCGCCCGTGAGCGGCAGGGTCGTCGGTTCGGGTGTCATGATCCCCAAAGCTACCGGCCTTGGGAAGATCCGGGCAACGCGGGTGGCCTCGTGACCATGCCGACGCCCGTCGATTGGCGGATGCTGACCGACCAGGAGGTCGTTCGGCATGCCGTGATCGGTCGCGAGGTCGCCTACAAGGAGCTGATGCATCGCTATCAGCGGCCGGTGTTCTCGCTGATCTTCCGCATGGTACGGAATAGGGAGCTTGCCGAAGACCTCACGCAGGAAACCTTCATCAAGGTGCTCGGGGCGATCGAATCGTACCGACCGGAGTATCGCTTCTCGAGCTGGATCTTCAAGATCGCGAACAACGCCTCGATCGATCAGCTGCGTCGCCGCGCACTCGACACCCTTTCCCTCGATGGATCGCCGCACGCCGAAACGCCCGATGCGATCGAGGCGACGTCGCTCCAGATCAGCGACTCGGCCGAGTCGGCGCTCGATGAAGTCGCCAATCGGGAACTCGGTGGTCAGATCGAGAAAGCGATCGGTCAGCTTCGGCCGGAGTATCGCAGCTGCATTCTCCTCCGCCACGTCGAGGGGCGGCCGTACGAGGAGATTGCCGAGATGCTCGACCTGCCCCTCGGTACCGTCAAGACCTATATCCATCGCGCCCGAAACGAGCTCCGGATCCTGCTCGCTGACCTGCGTGAGGAGTGAAACATGCCCACCAATTCGAACGTACGAGGACGGTAAGATGACCCCTAATATCCTGGCCCACCTGAGCGCCGACGAACTGGACGCGTTGCACGACGGAACCGAGGCGTTCCGCGCGACGTCGCACATCGCGACGTGCCAGACATGCGCGGAACTGCTCGCAAGCGATCGCCGAGTGCTGGCGCTGCTCGCATCGCTGCCGACCTGGGACGCGTCACCACTGCTTGCCTCGCGTGTCATCACCGCCCTTCGTCCGAGTCCAGCATTGCTACCCGCGACGACACCGACTCCCAGCCCTGATCGCGCCATCGCGGCGCGGCGTCGGGTGTTCGTGGGTGGCGTGCTGACCGGGAGTCTGGTGGCGGCAGGATTCGCGTGGGCCGCGTTCAATCCGGTCGCGGCACAGGGGCTGGCTCGTCCGCTGGTGCAGGGCATCACCCAGACCCTGTGGCTCTCGGTGCAGGCCATCATGGCCAATACGGTGGAGCAGCCGTGGTTCGGGACGGTCCGTGACGCACTTGCCACGCCGGCGCGAGCGGTTCCCCTCCTCGCAGTCGCTGGCTTGGGCTATGTCGCCGTGCTGGCCGGATTCCGGAAGGTGCTCTCGCGGTCGGCGACGCATGCGTCCTGGTAGGTGGGCGGCGCTCGCGGCCCTGACACTCTGGCTGCTCCCTGTTGGTGTGGCGCATGCCGGAGTGGTCACTGACCCTTCGGCTCCAAGCCTCGTCGAGCGCGTCCGCAACCTGCTACCGTTCCTCGCGCCTGCGCCGATCCTGATGCCCCAGGCGGTCGAGCAGGCGCCGCAGGATGGCCCCACGGTCGACCCAACTCACCTCGACATGCCCGAGACGCTCGAGCACGAGCTTCGCGCGGCGCTCGCCGACCCGATCGGCACCACGCGGCTCACGGTGGTCGGTGGCACGGCACGGATCGGTAGCTATTCGCTCGGCTCGACCGAGACACACCGCGGTCACCTGGTGGTCCTCAAGGGGAATGCAGAGATTCACGGTCGCCTCGAGGGGAACCTCGTGACGCTCGATGGCGACATTGTCCTGCACCCAGGCGCGGCGGTGATCGGCGATGTGCTCGCGATCAACGGTCACATCCGCGGCGATCCCGGCGCGATCACCGGATCAAGCAGCACGCTGCAGCCCCGTGAGGTCGTCGCCCCCGTGCCGATTCCCGCCTTGATCGGCCGGCGTGCTCTTGGCTTGCTCGCGGTCCTCGCGACGTTCACGCTCCTCGGTTTCGCACTGGTCACCTTCGGTCGACCGAACCTCGAGATCGTTTCCGACACGGTGATGCACTCGTTCGGCCGATCGTTCACGGCCGGACTGCTGGCACAGGTGCTCCTGCTCCCCACCTTCGGGATGCTGGTGGTCGGACTCGTCTTGACCATCGCCGGGGCGCTGCTGGTGCCCTTCGCGGCAGCGGTCTACCTGATCCTCGCGATCGTCGCGGTGCTCGGCGGCGTGATTGCCGTGGCACACGCCATGGGCGAGACGATCACGCGCCGGCGCATGGCGCGCGGGCTCGCCGTCTCCCCGAACGCCTACCGATATGTGGCAACGGGCCTGACTGGTATCGCCACCGTCTGGTTCGCGTGGGTCGTCGCGGGATGGGTGCCGGTCGCCGGGCCGATCGCATTCCTGCTCGCCGCGCTCGCGACCTGGATCGTGGCGACGGTCGGCTTCGGCGCGGCGCTGTTGTCGCGCGGAGGCATCAAGGAAGACTTCGCCGGGCGACTGCTTCCAGCTGCGATGATGACCGATGAGTACCTCTGGGCCACGCCGATGATTGGTGTGCCCGCCGTCAAGCGCCCGCCGACGTCCGACAGATGATCCCTCGACGGACCGCGATGCTGGCCCTCCTTGTTGCATCGTCTCCGCCAGCACTGCTGACGGCGCAGTCGATGCGGAACTATGCCGCCTCGAGGCCGGTCACTGACATCGCCATCCCGCTCCGGGCCACACTCGATTTCGGTGCCGGACGCGTGGTGGTGCGCGCCGGTGATTCGAGGATGCTCTACGCCACGCAGATGGAATACGACGCCGATCGCTACACGCCGGTCCAGCGCTATGACCCGCGCACCGGCATCCTCCATCTTGGGCTCACCTCGATCGGGCGCGGCGGCCTCCGAGTCACCTCACGACAGCATCTACAGCAAGTGGCCCGGTTCGAATTCGCACCAGCGGTGCCCCTCAGCCTCGAGGCCAATCTTGGTGCCAGCGAGGCGCACCTCGACCTCGGTGGCCTCGCGATCGTCGAATTGTCGATCCGGGCCGGCGCAAGTCGGAGCACGATTGATGTCACGAGGCCCAGCGAGACACGCTGCGAGCGCGCGCGATTCATCAGCGGCGCGAGTGAGATGCACGTCAGGCGACTCGCCAACCTGGGCTGCCGCGAGATCGGGATCGAGGGAGGCGCCGGCAGCACCACCATCGACTTCAGCGGCACGTGGACCACCGATGCTCGCGTCACGGCGACGCAGACGGTCGGCACGCTGACACTCCGAATTCCGCGGAGCATTGGTGTGCGGCTGAATGCCACGGGGCGATTCCTGTCGCGCCTCACCTTCGACGGACTCACTCGAAGCGGCGACAGTTGGCAATCAGCGAATTTCGCCGACGCCGCGCATCATCTCACCATCGATCTCACGACCAATGTGGCCGATGTCGCGGTGGAGTGGATTGACTCTTAGGCGCGACCGTCAGGTCGCGCTTCCGATTCCACACAGCCACCTTTAGGGTCGACCGTGAGGTCGACCGGCGCGACCAATGAACGGTGGGCGTCCTGGGAACGATCGATTGCCGGCGGGATATCGTGTGCCTTGCCGCGCGACCTGACGGTCGCGCCTAAGGGGGGCAAAGATCCGTGCGCCTTGCCGCTACGAAATCTCCGGCAACTGGATCCCTACCTCGTTCACCCGCGCCAGGATCTCATCGGCGATCTCGCCGAACATCACGGCCGCGGCGGAACCGCTGTTGCCGACAATCACCGGTTCACCGCGATCGGCCGCGTCGGCGAGGCCACTCTGGAGCGGCACCATGCCGAGCAATGGAACACCCAGCTCGTCGGCGAGGCGGGCACCGCCGCCGCTCCCAAACAGGTCATGGCGCATGCCCGTGGTGGGGTCGAGGAATCCCGACATGTTCTCGACGACACCGAGCACCGGCACGTTGACGCGTTCGAACATCTTGGCACCCCGGAGCGCATCGCCGACCGCGACATCCTGGGGCGTGGTGACCACGACGGCACCGCTCACCATCACCTGCTGCACCAAGGAGAGTTGGGCGTCGCCGGTACCCGGCGGCATGTCGACCAGCAGGACATCGAGCTCGCCCCACGCAACATCGTGCAGGAACTGGTGCAGCACCTTGGTGATGATCGGACCGCGCCAGATCGCCGGTGCATCACGATCGACCAGGAAGCCGATCGACATCAGCTTGACGCCGTGTGCCTCGAGCGGAACGATGCGCTTGTCGGCGTCGATACCCGGGCGCTCGTAGACACCCATCATCCGCGGAATGTTCGGGCCATAGAAGTCGGCGTCCATCAGGCCGACCCGGAGGCCCTTCCGAGCCAGGGCCACGGCGACATTCACCGACACCGTCGACTTGCCCACGCCACCCTTCCCCGACGAGATGGCCACCACGCGCTCGATGCCCGGTACGGCCATTGGCGTCGGCGCTGGCACGGCCGCGGCCGCGCTTTGCGGCGCCGCGTGGGTGGTCTTCGCGGGGCCATCCGGGTTGATCACCGTGATGCGAGGGGTGGGGACGCCGAGCGCCACGAGTGCCTGTCGCGCCTGACGCACGAGGGTGGCGGGATCGTCTCGTCGGAGCAGGAAAGTGAAGGTCGGGGTGCCGCCATCGAGGGCGAGCTGGTCGATCATCCCCGAGGCCACCAGCCCCTTGCCGGTGCGCGGGGTGATGACCGCATCGAGTGCAGCGCCGATGCGCGCGAGAGTGTCGTCCATCGTGGTCAGACCGCTTCGAGGTGTCGGACCTCGGGGACCGCTTCGCGGAGACGGACCTCGATGCCCTGCGTGAGTGTGATTGACGCCGCCGCGCATCCCTGGCAGGTCCCACCGAGTCGGAGAAAGAGGCGCCCGTCTGCGGCGTCGAAATCGATGACTTCGACACTGCCTCGGTGCGACGCGATGTATGGGCGGATGCCATCGAGCGCGCGTTCGATCCGCGCGAAGATGTCGTCGGTCTCTGCCGGCACGGTCGGGGTGCTCGTCATGCGTCGGTCGGCGTGGTGAGCCAGGTGCGTGCGGCGGCGAGGACGGAAGTCTGTACCTCGTCCATGGTACCGGTGATCGCCGCACCGGCGGCCTTGGTGTGCCCCCCCCCACCAAACGTCCGCGCCAACGCCGCGACATCAACCGAACCCACCGACCGGAACGACACCTTGATGCGGCCCGCCGAGATCTCGCGGAACAGCAAGGCCATTCGGACGCCGCCGATCGCACGCGCGTGCTCGACAGCACCATCGAGGTCATCCGCATCCACGCCATGCCGTTCCAGCGCCCCCGTCGGCACCGTCAGCCAGGTCAGCCCCACCTCGGCGTCATACTCCAGGGTCTGGAGCACTTCGGCGAGCAGTCGTGGCCGACCCACCGGTCCGGAGGCGTAGACATCGCGATAGACCTCCTCCGGATTGGCGCCACATTCGAGCAAGTGCGCGGCGGTCCGCAGCGTCGCCGGCGTGGTGTTCGAGAACCGGAACGAGCCGGTATCGGTCACTAGGGCCACATAGAGGGCCCGGGCCACGGGGGTGGTGATCGGCCAGCCGAGCTCGGTGGCCATCCGGTGGATCAGCTCGCCGGTTGCCGCGGCCGTTGGATCGATCAGCCGAGGACCCTCCGGCAATTTCCCGGGCCCAACATGATGGTCGACACAGCCGACCGTCACTCCCCGTGACTCGACCGTCTCGGCGAGTCCTCCGAGGCGGCTGATCTCACTGATGTCGAGCACCACGATCACGTCGGCGCGTCGGAGTTCGACGACCGCCTTGGCCGATCGGTCGACGCCGGGGAGGTCGGCGAAGAGGAAAGCGAACCGATCGGGGGTCGGTGAGGGGTTGCAGATGCTTACCGTGAGCCCTTGGGCCTGCAGGAGGTGCGCAAGGGCCACCTCGCTACCGAGGCCATCCCCATCGGGGTTCACATGCGTCGTGAGGCAGACGCGGCTGCCCGGAACAAAGAGCGCCGCCAGCTGATGGGCGACGCTCCCTGCCGAGATCGAAGTGCTGGTCATCCCGGGAAGGTAATCAGGGGTTCACGTCGCCCGATCGACCGAGGACCGAGTGCCTGATGCCGTACCCGAAGTAGATCGCCATGCCGATCGCCATCCAGACGATCAACCGGATCCAGGTGTCGAGCGGCAACCCGGACATCAGGTAGCCGCAGACGAGAATCCCGAGGATCGGGACGACCGGGACCCATGGTGTCCGGAACGGACGCGGCAGGTCCGGCTGTGTCCGCCGGAGCACCAGGATCCCACCGCAGACGATCACGAACGCGAGCAGCGTCCCGATGGAGACCAGCTCACCGAGGAGTCCGATCGGGAAGAGGCCGGCGATGACTGCCGCGACCGAGCCGGTGATGATGGTGGCCACCCACGGTGTCTGGAACTTGGGGTGGATCCGTCCGAAGAACGGCGGCAGCAGACCGTCACGCGACATGGCGTAGAAGATCCGGGGCTGACCCATCAGCATGACCAACACCACCGACGCCAGGCCGGCAATGGCGCCGATGTTCACCAGGAATCCGAGCCAGGCCAGTGC